>JAGBXL010000229.1 GCA_017629325.1 Clostridia bacterium
ATACATCGCTTACTCCAAAGAGCTTTTCTTTGGCAGATGCATAATTTTCCATTGTTTTGTGAAAATCAAGATGGTCCTGAGTTAAATTTGTAAAAGCACCAACATGATAGTTGCAGCCATACACTCTGTCTAGTTCAAGTGCATGAGAAGAAACCTCCATAATACACCAGTCAACTTTTTCCTCTGCCATCTGGGCAAAAATACCCTGAAGCTCAATAGAATCAGGGGTTGTTCTGCCGGTTTCAAAAACCTTATCACCAATCATATTTTGATTTGTGCCGATTAGTCCGATTTTTTTTCCTGTGTGCTCTAAAATATGCTTAACCAGATAGGTAACGGTTGTTTTACCATTTGTACCCGTTACACCAATTAGTTTAAATTTCTTATGTGGGTTACCATAAAAATTCGATGCCGCTAATGCCTCAGCTCGTCTGGAAGATTTAACAACAACCTGTGTGCATTCAATATCGGGGCGGTATTCTTCGCACATTATTGCAACGGCTCCGTTTTCTACCGCACTATTTATATACTTGTGCCCATCTGTTTGAAAACCTCGCACCGCAACAAACAGACTGCCGCTATGACACTCACGGGAATTATTTGTTATATGCGTAATCTCACAATCCTTGGAATTGTGTATTTCTAAAACGTCTATACCATTTAATATGCTTTGAAGCTTCACCCAAAAGCATCTCCCTTACTTATTAGTGAACATTCGATGTGTAGTTAAATTCCACAGTAACTATGCTTCCTCTGGGAACCTCTGTTCCCGCTTCGGGACTTTGAGTACCTACAAGGGCACGGTAGTTGGCAACCTTTCCGCCTTTAACCTTCATATTAAGCCCTGCATTTGTGAGAAGGATATTTGCGTCAGAGGCAAAATACCCGTTGAGATCGGGCACGGTTACCATGTCGCTTTCAATAGCTTCGGTGTAAAGAATAACAACACCGTCCTCGCCAAGAGCTGTTCCAACCATGGGACTTTGAGAAACTACTCTGTCGCCGTTTCCATATTTATAATATTTAAGGCCGCTTGCTTTTATTGATGCAATTGCCTCGTCAACTGTTTTTTCTTTTACATCGGGAACAAAATTATATGTTACCTTTGAACTGCTCTCTATTTGCAGATACACTAAAACATCGGACATTATTTCCTTAAAAACAGGTGCCGCAATCTGACCGCCCATATATGAGCCGCCTGTTGGTTCGTCGAGCATAATAAGGCATATTACCTCAGGGTCATCGGCAGGTGCAAAGCCAACAAAAGAAGCTATATATTTACCGCTACCACGAGGCAGCTTTTCACTTGTTCCTGTTTTTCCGCCAACACGGAAGCCATCGATATAAGCATTTTTACTTGTGCCCTCTGCTGCAACACCCTCTAATATTTCACAAACTGTGTCGGCAGTTTCTTTGCTTATTACCTGTCTTATTGTTTCCGTTTCAAACTTTTTTAAAACCTTACCCTTATCATCTACAAGAGATTTTATAAGACGGGGTTTAACCATAAGACCATCGTTTGTTATTGCAGAATATGCTGTTATAAGCTGCAAGGGGGTTACAATAAAGCCCTGGCCGAAAGATGATGTTGCAAGCTCTGTTTCGTTGAAGCGGTCCATTGAATAAAAGGCACCGCTTGCTTCACCGGGAAGGTCGAAGCCGGTTGTTGATCCAAAGCCAAATGCTTTATAATATTTATAAAAACGATTGTTGCCAAGACGTGCACCAACAGACATAAACACAGGGTTACATGAATTATAAACCCCTTGAACAAAGTTCTCGCTTCCATGACCATTTCTGTTCCAGCAGTGAATGTTGTAATCTGCAACATGAACAGAGCCGGTGCACACAAAGTTTTCACTAAGGCCTACTATATTTTCTTCAAGAGCCATGGCAGCTACCATAGCTTTAAAGGTTGAACCTGGCTCATAGGAATCAACAACTGCTTTGTTTCTCCACTGTCTGTTGAGTTCGTCGCTCATTGCCTGTGTTCTTTCTTTTTCGTCTTTTATTTGGGCAATTTCATTTGCCTTTTCTTCGTCAACAATTGTGAAGGGGGCATTTAAATCAAAGCTGGGGTGAGTTGCCATAGCAAGAATATCACCGGTTTTTGCCTCCATTATTATGCAGGCAGCACCATTTTGAACATTATAATTCTGGCAGGCTTTTTTGAGGCTATCCTCTGCTTTACGCTGAATAACTTCATCTATTGTCAGCACAACATTTACCCCGTTTTCAGGGTCAATGTATTTTTCATATTTATAGGGCATATCTGTGCCCGCGGCATTTTTTGCTGTTATTATTCTTCCAGGGAGACCTTTAAGATAATTTTCATATATCATTTCAATTCCCGCAAGGCCCTGGTTGTCGGTTCCTACAAAACCTATTATATGCGAAGCAAGGCTGCCGCCCGGATAGTATCTTTTGAAATCCTCAACAAGAGCAATTCCAACAAAACCTTCTTCTCTGATTGCGTCAGCCTGATCTTTATCTATTTTTCTTTTTATAACCTCATACGATGAATTTCTGGAAAGGATATCGTATATTTTCTTTTTATCCATTTTGAGAATTCTTGCAAGAGATTTAGCTATTTCATTTCTTTTTTCTTTTGTTTTTATTTCTTTAGGACAAGCTGTAACAGTGTCTGCAGAAGCACTTTTTGCAAGTTCCTTAAGGTTGCGGTCATATATTGTGCCTCTTTTTGAAGATATAGCCACATCCTTGGTCTGCTGCAAGGCAGCCTCTTTGCTATACTCGCCTCCGCGAACAAACTGAATCCAGCCTATACGAATGCAAAGAAGGGCAAAAAGTACCACAACGCCTATTAGAATACCAAGAAGGCGATTCTGCATGCCAACATTGGTTTTTTTATTCATTTAATATGTTCCTTTCAACAAAAACTACTCTACTATATATACTGAAAAATTAGCGGATATATGCTAAAAACGACTGCACTCCGGATATTATTTCTTCTACAAAGCCTTTGCTCTCTTGTTTTTCATTTGCAAGCTCGGCATAATCGCTCTGCACAACATTAACATAAACATTCTGATAGCTTTCGGGGTGCTGCATACCAAATTCGCTTATGGCTTTGCGTTCTACTTCGTTATAATCAACGCCCGACACAAGCTCAAAAGAAACCTGTGTGTTTCTTACCTTCATATCTTCAAGTTCTTTGGTCAGCTCTGTAACCTTACTTGCAGACTGCATAAGAAGTGCATTTGCAAAAAGAAACGCTATTGCAGTTACAAAAACAATACTCATGGCAATTGCTATTCTTTTTTTTGCAAGAATATCTTTTTTAGATTTTATAATTCTATTATGATTTTGTTTTTCCTGTACCTGTCTGGTGTAATTTTCATATTGGTCAAGTTTGTACGCTGAAGTGCCATCGTATAAATTCTGTGCCAATTTGTTCACCTCTCCTATAATTTTTCGCACACTCTTAATTTTGCACTCTTTGAACGCTTATTGTATGCTATTTCTTCTTCCGATGGAAGAACGGGTTTTGTTGTTATAAGTTTGCCTCTTGCCTTTTTGCCGCACACACAGATTGGAAAATCCTTGGGGCAGGTGCAGGCGCCTAAAAAGCTCTGGAAGGTTTTTTTAACTATGCGGTCTTCCAAAGAATGAAAGCTTATTACCGCAAGCCTTCCGCCCGGAGCAAGACAATCAAAAAAATCATTAAGCGATTTTTTGAGTGGCTCTAGTTCACTGTTGACTTCTATTCTTATTGCCTGAAAAACTCTCTTTGCAGGGTGAGAACCCTTTTGACGAAGTTTTTCGGGAATTGCTCTTTTTATAATGTCAACAAGCTCCAGTGTTGTTTCTATATTTCTTTTATTTCTTTGCTCACATATTATTGAAGCTATTTTCTTTGAAAATCTTTCTTCGCCATATTCAAAAAATATGCGAACAAGCTCTTCCTCTGAATATGTATTTACAACATCATAAGCACTAAATTTAGCCGTGCGGTCCATTCGCATATCAAGAGGAGCGTCTTCCATATAAGAAAAACCTCTCTCAGTAAAATCAAGCTGATACGAAGACACACCCAAATCTATAACGGCTCCGTCTATGGCATCTACGCCCTCATTTTGAAGAATTTCTTTTATATTTGAAAAATTATCGTGAACATAGCTTACATTTTCAAACTGCGAAAGTCTTTTTGCGGCAGCCTCAAGCGCCTCGGTGTCGCGGTCAATTCCTATAAGCCTTCCTTTTTGAGAAAGCTTTGAGGCTATTTCAAAACTGTGCCCTCCGCCACCCAGGGTGCCATCGGCATATATGCCATCGGGTTTTATATTAAGTGAATCTATTGTTTCTTTAAGAAGCACAGATACATGACTGAATTCCATATCTGCCTCCTATATGATTATGCCTTTTTCGTAAAGGTCGTCTGCCATCTGGTCGGTATCAATGCTACTAATGCGTTCCTGAAGTTTTTCGCTGCTCCAGATTGCAAGCTTGTTGCCGCTTCCTGTAACAGTTACTTCTTTTTCAAGATTTGCGTATTCTCTAAGTGTTGGGGGAATAAGAAATCTTCCCTGTTTATCGGTTTCACAATCGGTTGCGCCCGAAAGGAAAAGAAGTGAAAAGTTTCTTGCTTCCCTGCTGGAAAGAGGAAGCGCGCTTAATTTTTCGCAGAACTTGTCCCACTCTTCGTGGCTATACACATAGAGGTTTTTATCAAGACCGCGTGTTATAACAAAGCTATCGCCGATAGCTTCTCTGAATTTAACAGGCATAATAATTCTGCCCTTGGAATCCAGATTGTGTTTGTATTCACCACTGAACAAGTTCTTCACTCCCTTCCATATAAATAAATGGAGATTTTTTATATTTTTTCACCACTGATTACCACAATGTTGCACTAATCGCCACTTTTGAAACAATTATAAACCATTTTTTTTGATTTTGCAATAGTTTTTAGCATAAAAAAAACACCGATTTCTAATATATCGGTGTTTTTTTAAAATTTCGTTAAATTTGCACAAAAGAATGACGCTATTTTAATGCAAAAATTCACTTGCTTTCAATATACATATTTTCAAAGCCATAAAATGGCACTGAAAGGTTTGGGGCAAGCTTTCCTTTTATCCTTTTATTTATAAAACTTGCATTGTTTGTAAAATAAAGTGGTATTTGCACTGCGTTATTCCGGTAATACTTTTCAAAATTCTGCCATGCCTGTTTTTTATCTTCGCTTCCTGAAGTTGTATCTAAATTTGTTACAAGTGCTCTGAACTGGGCATCGTCATAGTTGCAGATACTTTCTATGGGTGATGAAAACATAAACTGCATATCTAAACTACCGGTTAAAAGCACTTCGCCTATATAGAGGTCGTAGTCGCCGAGGATAACCTTTGCTGAATAACTTTCAAAATCCCTGCCATCAAGAGTTACTGTGTAGCCAGCAGCTTCAAGCTGCTGCTTAACCGCCACAGCAAGCCTTGTTTTTGTTTTACTCTCGGAATTATAAAGAAGACTGCAGCTTACGGCTGGGGCATTTTCAATTTCTTTTACTGTTTCATCGTTTATTTCATTTTCCGCTTCTTGAGCCGGGTTATAATAAACGCCCTCTCTCACCGGTGAATATGCCGCCGCAGCATGCCCAAGCATAATATCGTTGGCTGTTTTAACAGGATCTATATAGGAAAGAAGCTTTCTTCTTTCAGGGGCAGAATCAAACTTTTCGTCCTGACAGTTTATTCCCACAAAAGTGAAACGGTTCTGCTCATTTTCAAAGGTTTTAAACATTGAAGATGTCAGCTCCAATTCGCCAAAGCTTCGCCATGAGGTTGTGAGAGCATCTGTTATGCCGGAATCAAAGGCTGAAACGATGGTATCTTCATCTGAAAGGATTTCAATATTTACGTTATCTATATATGCTCTTTTACCTCCTCCATGCCAATCATCATTTGCCTTTAAAACAATGTTTTTATGAGCAAGAGTTGTATCGTATTTATATATTCCCGTTCCATTTGGCACAAAGGAAGAATTCTGCGGCATAAAATCATCTGCCGTAAGACCTTTTGGAAGAATGGGGAAATCAAAATTATTTATAAAGTCGGTTTTAGAGGAATTGAGCTTTATAACAAGCGTGCTGTTGCCGTTAGCACTGTATCCTGAAATATATTTCATAAAGCCCGAAAACTTGTCTGAATAAAGTGCCATATAATTAAGAGTTGCCACAACATCATGGGCAGTAAATGTTTTGCCGTTATGAAAACGAATGTTTTCTTTAAGCTTAACAGTATAAACCGTATTGTTATCAGATGCGGTGTAGCTTTCGGCAAGAACGCCTTCTACGGTTTGGTCGGCTTTTAAAACAAACAGCCCTTCATATATTAAAGATAAAAAATCCGAAACAGAAGCATGCTTTGTTATAAGCGGGTTCATTGTATCAACAGAAACACACGCAAGACGAAATGTGCCGCCAAACTCAGCACCGTTTTCTTTTAAACCGCTCGAATCTACTGTTTTTTCTTTATTTGAACACCCTGCAAATGTGCTCACTATTATAAATAATATAAGTATTAGAGAACATATTTTTTTTGGCATTTATTTTATCCTCACCTTACTGCTATTCTTTTAACCGATTTGCACTTTCCTGTTTTTTCGTCTATTGAAAATACCGCACCGCAAAGAATTGCTCTGCCTTGGGCATATTCAAACCTTTGGGGAATGGCTTTGGTGAATCGGTTTATAATTATGTTTTTATCTACACCCAGAACCGAATCTTCACAGCCCGTCATTCCAAGGTCGGTTATATATCCGGTGCCTCTTGGTGTAACAAGTTCATCGGCAGTCTGCACATGAGTGTGAGTGCCAAAAAGAGCAGACACCCTGCCATCTAAATAAAACATCATAGCTTTTTTTTCGCTCGTTGCTTCTGCATGGAAATCTACTATTATGATATCACTACTATCTTTTATTTTTTCAATCTCTCTGTCGCAAGCTTTAAATGGGCAATCAAGCGATAAATTTATATTTACTCTGCCCATTATATTTATTATACCAATTCTCACGCCGTTATGTTTAATAACTGCACTGCCACTTCCCGGAGTGCCATCGGGATAATTTGCAGGACGAATGATATTACTTTCATTTTCAAAAAGCTTTATAACATCCTGCTTACCAAAGGTATGATTGCCAAGAGTGAAAAAATCAACCCCTGCATCTGTGAGATTATCGTAATTCCCTCTTGATATTCCAACTCCGGAGGCATTTTCTCCGTTTGCAATGCAGAAATCTATATTTTCATCGGCTATTATTTCTTTAAGCACCATTTGGGTGTGCTCAGCTCCGCACGAGCCAAAAATATCACCAATCGCAAGTATGTTCATAATTAGCTACCTACTTTCCACAATGGTTAGATAATGGATAAAACCTGTATTCACAACTGACAAGAGCGGGCATATTGCCCGCTCTTAACATTTATTTTGCATAATCAACTGAGCGCGTTTCCCTTATAACATTAACTTTTATCTGTCCGGGATACTCAAGCTCACTTTCTATTTTCTTAACTATATCTCTTGCAATAAGGATTGTGTCTTCATCTTTAACATCTTCGGGTTTAACCATAATTCTGATTTCTCTGCCCGCCTGTATTGCATAAGATTTTTCAACACCGCTGAAGGAATTTGCAATTTCTTCAAGCTTTTCAAGGCGTTTTATGTATGTTTCAAGATTTTCTCTTCTTGCACCGGGTCTTGCTGCACTTATTGCATCGCAAGCCTGAACAATGCAAGCTATAACTGTTTGTGCTTCAACATCGCCATGATGTGCCTGGATAGCATGAATAACATCATTTGATTCGTGATATTTTTTAGCAAGATCAACACCGATATCAACATGAGAGCCTTCGATTTCGTGGTCAACAGATTTACCGATATCATGGAGAAGTCCTGCTCTTTTAGCAGTTTTAACATCAACACCCAGTTCTGCCGCCATAATGCCCGCAAGATGAGCCACCTCTGTTGAGTGTTTTAAAACATTCTGACCATAGCTTGTTCTGTATTTCATTCTTCCTAAAAGTTTAACAAGCTCTGGGTGGAGACCATGCACCCCTGTTTCAAAGGTTGCCTGCTCGCCCTCCTGTTTGATGATGGCTTCAATTTCTTTTCTTGATTTTTCAACTGTTTCTTCAATTCTTGCCGGATGAATACGTCCGTCAACAATAAGTTTTTCAAGAGACATTCTTGCGATTTCTCTTTTGATTGGGTCAAATCCCGAAAGGACAACTGCCTCGGGAGTATCGTCAATAATTAAATCTATACCGGTTAATGTTTCAAGGGTTCTGATGTTTCTGCCCTCTCTACCGATAATTCTTCCCTTCATTTCGTCGCTTGGAAGTGCAACAACAGATACTGTTGTTTCAGCAACGTGATCTGCAGCACATTTCTGGATTGCTGCACTGATGATGTTTCTTGCACGCTTGTCTGCTTCTTCTTTTGCTTCCTCTTCGATGTTTTTAATAAGCATAGCAGATTCGTGGCGGATTTCGGACTCTACATTCTTTAAGAGGAAGGATTTTGCTTCTTCTACTGAAAGTCCTGAAATTCTTTCAAGAATTTCAAGCTGAGCACTCTTTACTTTTGCTGTTTCTTCTTTGAGTTCTTCAGCTTCTTTAATTCTTTTAGCTAATGTTTCTTCTTTTTTCTCAAGAGCTTCTGATTTTTTATCGAGAGCTTCTTCTTTTTGCTGAATTCGTCTTTCCTGACGATTTATTTCGTTTCGTCTTTCTTTGATTTCTCTTTCGAATTCATTACGATTTTTATGAATTTCGTCTTTAGCTTCGATTAAGGCTTCTTTTTTCTTTGATTCAGCCTTTTTCTCTGCATCTTCAATAATGGCTTTTGCCTTTTGTTCGGCTCCGCCGATTTTTGCTTCGGCAATCTTCTTTCTGTAAACACTGCCCGATATAAAACCGATGATAAGTGCTACAATAGCAGACGCCGCAATAATTATGATGTCCATCTTCTTCACTCCTTTCTTAAGCAGCCAATTGGAGTATTATCCAAACTCCGATGGCTAAAATTTTAATATTTGTTACTAATTTTAAAAATACATTAAAGCACAGATACAAGGAAAACAAATTCTCACTTGTATCAAAACCTAAAAACATACACAATATATTGTATAACAAAATATAAGATGTGTCAATATAAATTTGTGTGAAATACATAAAAAAAGATGTCAAATAAATTTAACATCTTTTTCATTCTATATGTATGTTATTTCGTCGGGCTGTGCAACTTTAAGCAAAACATCTGTTCCAACCTTAAACCCGTTTTCTTCAAGGCATTTATTAACACATTCAAAGGCTTTTTGGGGGGTGTTGTTTTCCCTACTTAAATGCCCTAAAAGGATTCTCTTTGTTCCCCATATTGCAAGCTGTGTTGCAAGCCATGCACATTTATCGTTAGATAAATGCCCTTTATCTGAAAGTATTCTTCTTTTCAGGTGATAGGGATATGTGCCACAGTTTAGCATTTTAACATCGTGATTTGCTTCTATAATAACCGCCTCACAGCCTGCCAAATTAGAAAGCATCGCTTTGGTTATGCAGCCCGTGTCGGTGGCAACGGCATATTTTTTACCCTCCGATTCTATAACATAGCCAAAAGCTGCGGCTGAATCGTGAGGTATTATGAAGGGTTTAACCTTCATTGAATTTATTTCATAAACATTTGAAGCAGATATAATATTAGCACTTCCTGGCGGAATTTGGGGAGCATTTTTTAAAACCCCCTCCATAGAAGGAGCATTTGCATACACAGGAATATTATATTTCTTTGAAAGAACACGGATTCCGGATATATGGTCGCTATGCTCATGGGTTACAAATATTGCATCTATATCTTGGGCACCTAATCCAACCTCGTTTAATGAAGCTACAATTTTTGAAGCACTTACACCGGCATCAATTAAAATATTGGTGCTGCTGTTTGAAATTAAAATTGAGTTTCCCGAGCTTGAACTGTAAAGACTTAAAAATCTAGTCATCGCGTCTTTGGATATCTGCTCCCAAACCGCGAAGCTTATCTAAAATGTGCTCATAGCCTCTGTCGATATGGCGAAGCTCATATATTTCGCTTGTGCCTTCGGAGGCAAGGGCTGCAATAATCATGCTGGCACCTGCTCTTAAATCTGTTGCCCTTAAACTTGCCGGTTTAAGAGGCACTCCGCCTTCTATTGTGGCAACATTTCCGTCAACCGAAACTCTGACACCTGTTTTTTCAAGCTCTTCTATATATTGGAAACGAGATTCCCACACACCCTCTGTTACAGTGCTCTTGCCATTTATTGTTGATAAAAGTGCAACCATCTGCGGCTGAAGGTCGGTTGGGAAGCCGGGGTAAGGCAAGGTTTTTATTCTTATGCTTTTTAAGGGCTTATCTGCGATAACACGAATTTCTTCGTCGTATTCCTCAACACTAACTCCCATTTCAATAAATTTTGATGTTATGCAGTCAAGATGCTTGGGAATAATATTTTTAATAAGAACATTTCCTCTTGTTGCAATTGCAGCTGCCATATATGTGCCCGCTTCTATCTGGTCGGGAATAATGGAATATGTAACACCGTTTAATTTTTCCACACCATGAATCTTAATAACATCGGTTCCTGCACCCACAATCTTTGCACCTGCTGAATTCAAAAAGTTTGCAAGGTCAACAACATGGGGCTCTTTTGCACAGTTTTCAAGAACTGTTTTTCCCGGTGCCAAGACAGATGCCAAAATTGCATTTATGGTGGCACCAACGCTTACAACGTCGAAATATACATTTCCTCCCGAAAGAAGAGATGCATCTATATTAACAAAGGTATCGTCGCATTTAATGGTGCAGCCCAAACACTCAAAGCTTTTAAGGTGCTGGTCGATTGGGCGTGTTCCAAAATTGCAGCCACCCGGTGGCGGAACACTTGCCTTATGAAATCTGCCTATAAGGGCACCCATAAGATAATATGATGCTCTCATTTTAAGAGCAAGCTCCGGCTCTGCCCTCCACTCATTTAAAGAAGTGGCATCTATAACAACCGTATTGCAGTCGGTTTTTTTAATATCGGCACCAAGGGATACCATCATTTTTATTATGCTGTCAACATCGCTTATATCGGGAACATTTTCTATAACACATTTTCCATTTACAAGAAGTGCTGCAGGCAGAATTGCAACCGCCGCATTTTTTGCACCGCTTATGTGGACTTCGCCATTTAGGGCTTTTCCGCCGTTAATTAAAAATTTATCCACTTTGTAAAGCCTCCTAGATATTTCTTGTTTAGTAAAATTCAAAACAATTGCTTTATAAAGGATTTACTCTGTTTCTTCCCAGTTATGATAAATATTCTGAACATCGTCGTTATCTTCAAGATGTTCAATAAGCTTTTCCATCATGAGTATATCGTGTTCATCGGTAAGGGTAATATAGTTCTGCGGAATCATTTCAAGACCTGCAGATTCAAATACATAGCCCTTTGCTTCGAGGCTGTCGCGAACTTCGCGGAAGCTTTCGGGCGAGGTTGAAATTTCATAGAATTCATCTTCAACGCCAAAATCATCGGCACCTGCATCGAGAGCATCCATTGTTAATTCGTCTTCATCAACCGAATCAGATTTATTAACAATTAAAATACCTTTCTGGTCGAACATCCATGATACCGAGCCATTTGTTCCAAGGTTACCGCCGAATTTATCGAAATAGTGTCTTAAATCACCGGCAGTACGGTTACGGTTATCGGTAAGAGTTTCAACTATAACAGCAACACCGCTGGGGCCGTAGCCTTCGTAGTTGATATCTTCGTAGTTATCCATATTCTGTTCACCGGCAGCTTTTTTAATAACTCTTGCAATGTTATCATTTGGCATATTAAACGAGCGAGCTTTTGCAATAGCATCTTTTAATCTGCCGTTTGTTTCGGGATCAGCTCCGCCTGATTTTGCGGCAACTGCTATTTCTCTGCCCATTTTAGTGAAAATTTTGGCTTTCTGGGCATCGGATTTTTCTTTTTTATGTTTAATATTGTTCCATTTTGAATGTCCTGACATAATTACCTCCAAGTAATCATAAAATTACATAAAATCGTACAGTACATTATATCCCATATATATGCCCTTTGTCAAGGTTACAAAATTATAAAATACTTTTACAAAAACAAAATCGTAAATTGGAATATATTATCGTATAAGATTATTGCGTATCATATAGAAAGATTTTGGGGCATAAAAAGGCGAAAAGTTATGGGAATATTTATGGAAAATACGAATAAACTCTAATATAGCCGTTGGAAAGTCGACCCAGCCTGAAACACAGTAATTTAGGCATGTTTTGGATTGTCGGTCTTGAAAGGCGTATAAACTTATGAGAGGACGGAAAACCAACTATGGATAATGTTAATTTAAACAATGAAGTTAAACTCACAGGACTTGTGGATAGTGAGCTAAAGGTGAGCCACGAAATTTACGGCGAGGCATTTTATTCGTTTGTGTTAAGAGTTATGAGACTCTCTGATATATGCGACTATATAAATGTTACCGTTTCAGAAAGACTACTGAGTTCTTTGGAATTAAAAAAAGGCTCTTTTGTTACGGTAAACGGTCAGTTTCGCTCATACAACAATTATTCCGACACAGGCAGCAGACTGATTCTCACTGTTTTTGCAAGAGATATTGTTATTTCCGATGAATTTTCCCAGGAAGCTTCGGGGACCAATCCCAACTATATATACCTTAACGGTTTTTTATGCAAAATGCCGGTTTACAGAACAACTCCCTTTGGAAGAGAAATAACCGATATTTTAATTGCAGTTAACCGTGCATATAATAAATCAGACTATATACCCTGTATTGCCTGGGGAAGAAATGCTAGATTTTCTTCAAATTTAAGCGTTGGCGATAATATTAAAATCTGGGGAAGAATTCAGTCCAGAGAATACCAGAAAAAAATCTCCGAAAATGAGACAATAACAAAAACCGCCTACGAAATTTCAATTTCAAAAATGGAAGTTTCAGGCGGTATAAACGAAGAAGAACAAAGCGAAGAAATTATTTCATAATTTTAACTTTTGTTCTAAAAACTACCTGAATATAAAAACTCTCTGTGCAAAGAATAGTTATTGCAAAGATGTTTTGCGATTATTTTTCAAGGAGAGTAAAAAATTATGTCTAAAAACATGGTAGTTCCTGAAGCTAAAGAAGCTATGGAAAGATTCAAAATGGAAGCTGCATCAGAAGTTGGCGTTAATCTCAAACAGGGTTACAACGGCGACTTAACATCAAGACAGGCCGGTTCTATCGGTGGTCAGATGGTTAAAAAAATGATCAAATCCTACGAAGAATCTATGAAATAATAGCATTTAGCTATTTATTTCAAATTCAAAACGCTCTGTATCGGATTATTGTGATACAGGGCGTTTTTTCTTGATTTTATTTTGTTTTTATGTTAGAATGATTTATCGTGCTTTGGCATAAATCATTTTTTGAAAGCAGGTTATAATATGGCTAAATATATTACCAAAGATTCCAAACCCGGAAAGGGCATTGAAAAAGATGCACCCGAAAAAAGAAGATTCTTTTTGTTTTTCGAGGTGTTTTTTGGAAAGCTTACAAAGCTTATAGGTCTTAACTTTATGTATTTTGTGTGCCTTCTTCCTCTTATACTCGGTGTTTATTATTCTGTTATAGTAAATTCCCTTATAGAAACACCGGGGGATATTTTAAGATATCCTCCTATTGTGTTTACTCCCTCGCTTTTAGGAACAGTTCTTCTTGCACTTTCTGTTTTTATTACAGGCCCTGCAACAGCCGGCTTTACTTATGTTATAAGAAATATGCAAAGAAGAGAACACACATGGATTATGAGCGATTTTTTTGAGCACTTTAAAAAGAACTTTAAACAGGGAATAATAATGAGCATAATTGATATTGCAGTTTGCATGGTATTATATGTGGCACTTATGTTTTATCTTTACATTATGCCCGTTGATGCTCCCGAAATGGGCACCTTAATTCCAATGATGGGTGCAATGTTTGTTGGTGCGGTTTCTATTGTGTTTTTATGGGCACACTTTTATATTTACACTATGATGGTTACATTTAAGCTTGATTTTGGGAAGCTTTTTAAAAATTCACTTATTTTTGCAATTGCAAAGCTCCCCCTTAATATTCTTATAACTTTATTTTTAGGCTTAATTGCAGGCGGACTTATTTACACCCTCACCATTACAGGAATTATCGCAGGTATTTTTATTCCGGTTATATTCTTCTCACTTACAGGATTTATAATTGTTTTTTCAACCTACCCTACCATAGACAAAGTAATGCTTCAGAAGGTTAATAAAAGAGTTCTTAACACAAGAGGTTAAATATATGAAAGAAGTTACAATATATACCGACGGCGCCTGCAGCGGCAATCCTGGAAAGGGCGGCTTTGGTGTTATTCTTAATTACATGGGAAAGATAAAGGAAATATCCGAGGGTTTTGAATGCACAACCAACAACCGAATGGAAATTATGGCGGCACTTACAGGTCTTAAAGCTTTAAAAGAGCCGTGCCATGTTATTTTATACAGCGATTCAAAATATCTTGTTGATTCCATAAATCAAAAATGGATAGATTCATGGCAGAAAAATGGCTGGAAAAACAGCAAAAAAGAAAAGGTTAAAAACAGAGAGCTTTTTGAAGAACTCATAGAACTTTTAAAAATTCACGATGTTGAATTCAAATGGGTTAAAGGTCATGACGGACATGCCGAAAACGAAAGGTGCGATTTTTTAGCAACTACCGCCGCAAAGAGAAATAATTTAAAAACAGATAATGCTTACATTGAAAACCTTTAAAATATTATAATAAAAAAACTTGAAAAACATTGTTTTTCAAGTTTTTTATTTTATTTATATAATCTAACTACTCTTTTGCTTATTCCACATAATATTTCGTAGCTTATAGTTCCGCAAAGCTTTGCTATTTCATCGGCAGTTACAGATTTATCTCCCTCAGAGCCAATTAACACAACCTCGTCTTCTAAAGATACACCAGGGATATTAGTTACATCTACCATAAATTGATCCATACATATTCTGCCCACAATATTTGCATAGGAGCCGTTTATTATTACTCTGCCCCTATTTGAAAGAAGCCTGGGGTATCCGTCGGCATAGCCAACAGGGATAGTTGCAATGGTTCTTTTTTCTTTTGTAACATAGCTATGGCCATAGCTTATTCCTTCGCCCGCTTCAACTTCCTTTATATGACGAACATGGGTTTTTAATTCTAATGCAGGCTTTATGCCAAGATTTTTTGAAACCTCATTTGAAGGATAATACCCGTATGTAATTATTCCGGGTCTTGCAATAGAAAAACCAAATTCAGTTAAATCACAAATTGCGGCACTGTTGCATATATGAATGTATTTGGGATTTATCCCTTTTTCCTTTAGCTTAGTGCAAAATTCTATAAACCGTTTGCCCTGCAAATTTGCCATGGTTTTGTCTTCTTCATCGGCGGTGGCAAAATGCGAAAATATACCATCTAAACTCAAGTTTTTATAACTTGCAATTTTTAAGGCTTCATCTATCCCCTTTTCATTAAAAGGAAGACCAATTCTATTCATACCTGTATCTACCGAAAGATGAACAGATGCTTTTCTTTTATGCTTTTCGCAAACCAGCGATAGCTTTTTTGCCATTTCTTCACTATAAATATTTATGCTAATATCATTTAAAACCGCATCTTCAAAATTATTTTGTGATAAACCGCCTAAAATAAGCAGTGGCTTTTTAATGCCGGCACCTCTTAATTCCAAAGCCTCTTCAATTGTTGCAACGCAAAAACCAAAAGAGGTATCCAAAAGAGCCTTGGCAACTTCAACTGCACCGTGGCCATAGGCGTCGGCTTTTATAACAGGCATAATTTTAGTACCCTTTGGAATATTATTTACTATTGCGGAAACGTTGTGCTTTATGATATTAAGATCAACCAAAGCATATACTCTGTTGTAAGATGTCATATTATATACTTCCCTTAGTGTATTTTGGATAAATAGAGTATATCACACAAAAAAAATTAAAGCAATATTATATATTGATTTTTGGTACTCTTCGTGATATTATATTAAAGCGTTCAGTTAAATAACACACTATTGTATTATCATTATAATAGTATGCAGAAAAGAGGTAAAAAAATATGGTATTTGAAAAAATAAGAAAAATCATTGCAGATCAGCTTGGTGCTGACGAAACTGAAATCACAATGGAATCAACCTTTATTGAAGATCTCGGAGCAGATTCCCTTGATGTTGTAGAGCTTGTTATGGCTATTGAAGACGAATTCGATATGGAAATCGATGAAGACGAAGCTGAAGGCATTTCAACTGTGGGCGATGTTGTTGACTACATAAAAGCAAACTGCGAAAATCTTTAATACCGGGCGGTGCAGATATGCCAGATATACATGAATTTGAAAAAAATTTAGGATACAAATTCAAAAACATTGCATATTTGAAGAATGCTCTCACCCACACATCATATATAAACGAACACAAGGATAAAAATATATCGTCTAACGAGCGAATAGAATTTCTTGGCGATTCGGTTTTGGGACTTTGCGTAAGCGAATACCTTTATTTAAACTATCGTAACCGCTCGGAAGGTGAGCTTTCAAAAATAAGAGCTTCGGTTGTTTGCGAAGCATCACTTGCAAAGCTTGCAGCATCTTTGGAGCTCGGGAAATATATGATTATGGGAAAGGGCGAACTGCAATCCGGCGGAAACGAAAAACCGTCAGTAACATCTGATGCAATGGAATCGGTTATTGCCGCCATTTATTTAGACAGCAGCTTTGACAATATTAAAAAAATGGTTTTAAACTGGCTCACCCCTTCTATTATAGAAGCAGCGGAGCATAGAGGCAGAGAAACCGACTATAAATCTGTGCTTCAGGAATACTGCCAAAGCAGAGGAATGTTTCCTATATATGAGCTTATTTCGGAATCGGGCCCCGATCATGAAAAAACCTTTGAGGTTAGCCTCACGTGTGGCAAATGCGGCAGCCTCAGAGCCAAAGGCTCAAACAAGAAAAAAGCCCAGCAGGAAGCTGCAAGGATTATGCTTGAAAAACTAAATATTAAATTTTAAAGGAGATGTAAAAATAATCCAGACCGCAAAAGGCAGAAATAAAAGCAAATAAAAATATTTATGATGAATTAAACAATAAGAATTTTGTATATGTAGGAAAATATTGTAGTTTTACAATATTTTCCTCTTATTTTATGCCTTTTGCTATGAACAAAGTTCACCGCTCGCAGTACCTTTGTACAGCTTCGGGTTATCACCCCAAGTAAGAATATATCTTACTTGGGGCTCACTTTGTTCATTCTAAATCATTTTTCCTATCTCCAAAGGGGTTGTAAAAAATTCGATTGAATTTTCTACAACCCCTTTTCTATAATTATTGTTTTTTAACAGACAAAAGAAAAAATAATACAAACATTATAAGATTTACCACTGTTATGCATGCTCCTGTTGGAATAGCATCAAACACAAGAGTAAGTAAAAATCCAATGCAAAAGCTCACTAACGAAATTATAGCAGAACAAAGAGTTACAGCTTTAAACGATTTAAATACTCTCATTGCCGAAAGTGCCGGAAAAACAATAAGGCTGGATATTAATAGTGCACCCATAAGACGCATTCCAATAACAACGGTAAGAGCTGTTAAAACTGCCAGCAGGTTTTCAATAAAGCCTACATTCGAGCCTGTTGCCTTTGAAAAATCTGCATCAAATGTAACAGAAAAAATTCTGTGATAAAAAAAGATAAAACAAATAAGCACCACCCCGCAAAGAACGAGTGAAAAAGCAAGGTCGTTTTGGCTCACAGAATAAAGACTCCCTATAAGATAGCTATTCATATCGGTGCCCGAGCCGCTATATGAAATCATTATTATACCAAGGGCAAGAGCACCCGATGATATCATAGCAATTAGAGAATCGCCCTTCATTTTTCTGCCACCTAAACGAAAGAGCAAAAGCGACGCCAAGGCTGATGAGGGAAGAGCAAATTTTAAGGGTGCAAAGCCAAAAGCGGCAGCTATTGCCATGGCCCCAAAGCTAATGTGGGAAAGGCCGTCGCCTATCATGGAAAGACGCCTTAAAACAATTGTTACACCAAGTAGTGATGCACATAGGCTCACTGCAAGCCCTGCAAGAAAGGCACGGGATATAAAATCATAATTTGATATAAGATAAATTATTTCTTTCATTCTTCTCCCCCTTTCGATTTAGTAAAGCTTTTGATGTATTCTTCACTGCTTCCAAAATAAAGCATTTCCGATTCACCCAGATGCAAAACCTTTGATGCATATTTAACCGCATTTTCTATATCGTGAGAAATCATTATAACCGTCATTCCCTTTGAGGAAAGCTCCGATATTATGCGGTAAAAATCTTGAACTGCCGATGAATCAAGGGCGGAGGTTGGCTCGTCTAAAATAAGTAGCTTTTTTGCCGCACAAAGTGCCCTTGCAAGAAGAACTCTTTGCTGCTGTCCGCCCGAAAGCTCATGATAGCATTTTTTAGAAAGCTCCGTTATTTCAAGCTTTTCCATAATTTCAGACAACTTTTTTGTTTGTGATGCTCTGTAAAAGGGCATAAATCCCATGCCGCCTAAAAAAGCAGACAATATAACCTCTTTTACTCCGGCAGGAAAATCTCTTTGAACATCTGTTTGCTGAGGAAGATAGCCTATATGCTTTTTCTTAAGGTTTTTATTAAAATGAAGTGTGCCGCCGTCGGCTTTTTTAAGAGATGTTAAAACCTTTAAAAGAGTTGTTTTTCCTGTGCCATTTTCACCTGCAATGCACAAAAAATCGCCCTCTTCTATTTTAAAGCTCACATTTTCTATAACCTTTTTTCCTGCATAAGACACGCTTAGGTTTTTTGCTTCTATAAGGGGCATTACAACAGAGCCTCCTTTAAATTTTTTATGTTTTGTTCCATAAGTTCTGCATAGGTTTTTCCGCTTTCAAATTCCTCGGTACTAACATTCTGGCATGAATGAAGTAATAGAGGTTTTGCACCTGTTTTTTCAGAAACGGTTTTTGCCATTTTTTTATTTGAAAGCTCTATATGAAAAACACTTTTAACAGAGTGGTTTTTTATTTCTTCTATCATTTCGGCTATGTGTTTAGGCCCTGCATCGCCCTCGGAAGAGCAAACCGAAAAAAGTGCCATATAATGAAATCCATAGTCCTTTGCTAAATACAAAAAAGGAAATCTGTCGGCAACGGCAATAAGCTTATGGCTCGATTCTTTTGAGATTTTTCTAAGCTCATCGTCTATTCTTTCAAGCCTTTTTGTATATGCCTTTGCATTTTTTTGATATTCTTCTTTTTTATCAGGGTTAATCTCACACAAAACCCTTGCGATTTCGTTTGTTAAAACAAAAGCATTTTTAGGGCTTGTCCACACATGCTCATCGTATGTATGATTGTGGTGCTTAAGCTCGTGCAAATGTTTGTGGCCTTCATCGCATATATGGCTATGAAAAGAAGAGCTTTCTTCATAAAGCTTTATTCCCTCTGTTTCCATAAAGGATATAATTTTTAAATCCTTATTTTTAGAGTTGGAAAGAATTTTTCTAACCCATTCTTCCGATTCGCCACCGTTACAAATTAAAACATCGGCTTCTTCTATTGCAATAATGTCTGAAAGTGCCGGCTCGTAGCTATGGCTGTCAAACCCCGGGCGTATGAGCATTTTTATGCCCTTGTCGTTTCCGCAAACGCTTCTTGCAAGGTCGTATTGAGGAAAGCCAACCGCAACAATTTTTGGAAATTCGCTCTTTGTTTTTTCTGCACTTTTGCTGCATGAGCACAAAATGCCTGCACTCAAAAGGCAAAAAGCAAATATTTTAATAAGCTTTATAATTTGTTTTTTCATCATGTTTCCTATCCGCAATTTTTGCATGTTCCATAAAGTGTTGTTTTTGAATTATCAACATTAAATCCGTGATTTTGGCTTATATGATTTGTCATATCCTTTAAAAAGCTGCAATCCATGTGGAAAAGAGTTCCGCATTTAACGCACTTAAGGTGAAAATGAGAAGCACATTCCCTTTTACCCTCGTTATACTGATAGTAGCTTCCGCCACCGCCTTCGGATATAAATTTTTTTAAAAGCCCCTCTTCCACAAACTTTGAAAGTGTGCGATATATTGTGGCTTCGCCTAAATGTACCTCTGAATTTTTTATTATGTCTTTTGCAAGAAAGCAGCTTTCTTTGTTTGCCTTAAAAAACTCTAAAAGGCTCTCTCTTTGTTTGGTTTTATAGCTTTTAGCGTCCACGGTATCACCCCCGATTTGATAGTGAGTATCATTTTCAAATTATAACATAAGGGCTTTTAAAAGTCAAATAATAAAAGATGCTTTTTGTCGCTATTTATCGACAAAAAGCATCTTTTATTATTTTATGTTATTATTTTGCTTCACGTATTGTTCTTAAGGTTTGAAGCTCTACCCCATTTTTGCCGTCCATTATTATGTAGCTTTCAACTGCTCCAAAACCATTCTGTTTCATTAAAGGAACATCAAGAGCCTTGTGTATTATGTCGCACATTTCCTGACCATTTATATTATGATCTTGTGCATAAGGGTAAAGAATAAGGCCCAGTTCATTTGCAACAGTAAGGTAGCCTTGGGGATAACCGCCTTTTTGAATAGCTTTCGGCTCATAGCCAAGAACTGTTATAATTGTTTTTACTGCTTCATTATATGTAATATCTTTATCGGGAAGGAAAAGAGAGTTTCCGTAGCCATTCATAATACCGCTTCCAGAAACATAGTTTATAGATGAAAAATATGGGTTTTTAGAAGATACATCTATAAAATCACAGCTTCTTTTCTCACCTGTCATATTAAAAACTTCTAATTTATCATAGCCGTCTAGCTGTGTGATTATTCTTGCCATTTCACCGCGGGTTATGGCTCCATAAGGACTTATTCTCATATCCCCATCGCTCATTATTCCCATATCACCAAGCTGTCCCATTTCTGAACGCATTGTTATGGTGCCGTTTGATTCAACATAATAATCAGGCGGATTGCCTGCATTATCTGCAAAAGCACACACAGATGCAAAAAGAGATACAATGATTAAAGAGATTAAACAAATTTTTTTCATATAAATCGTCCTTTCTATATTTGGTAATTTAATTGTATCATAAAGGTATTTGGAATAAAATGCCTGCAATATGTTTGTAATTTTTATTTAAACATATTGACATTTAATAGAAAAACGCATATAATAACATTTGAACAGATGTTCAAATGAAAGGGTGAAAATTATGAGCAGCACTATTCCCTCATGCGAATTTATGCATGCCCACGATGAAATTATTAACAGAGTTAAAAAGGATATGCCAGATGAAACATTGCTTTATGATTTGGCAGAGGTTTATAAGGTTTTTGCCGACAGCACACGAATAAAAATTCTTTATTGCCTTTTTGAAGCCGAAATGTGTGTTTGCGATATTGCCACACTTTTAGAGATGACAACATCTGCAATTTCACATCAATTAAGAGTTTTAAAGCAAGCAAAGCTTGTTAAATTCAGGCGTGATGGCAAAACTGTTTTTTATTCATTGGCAGATGACCATGTGAGAACCATCATAGGAATGGGAATGGAGCATATTTGCGAATAAATTTATATACGAAAGGAATTAAACGCTATGAGAAAAATGATAAATGTAACAGGTCTTGACTGTGCACACTGTGCATCAGAATTTGAAGCTATTGTAAAAGGCTGCGAAGGCATTGAAAGTGCAAGCATGAATTTTATTTTAGAAAAAATGATTGTAAATGCAGTAGATGAAAAAGCTATTGAAAATGCTCTAAAAAAAGCTAAAGAAAAATTCCCAGATAGCGAAACAAATTAAGAGGTGAAAATATGGCACTTTCAAAACATCAAAAAAGGCTTGGTGCAAGAATTTTTGCAGGCTCTTGTTTGTTTTTACTCTATTATATAATTTCTTCATTTATAAATATGCCATTTAGTTTAGAGCTTGTTATTTTAAGCACAGCTTATGTTATTCTAGGCTATGATGTGTTTTTAAAAGCGGCAAAAAACATAAAGAAAAAAAGAGTGTTTAACGAAAACTTTTTAATGTGTACTGCCACTATTGGTGCCTACATACTGGGTGATTATACCGAAGCGGTGGCAGTTATGCTCTTTTTTCAGGCAGGCGAGTTTTTTCAGGGCTATGCCACAGATAAAAGCCGCAAATCAATAAAAAATTTAATGGATATTTGCCCCGAATATGCCAATATAGAAAAAAATAATGAAATTATTAAGGTTAGCCCCTATGAAGTTGATGTTGGCGATGTAATAACCGTGCTTCCGGGTGAAAAGGTTTCTCTTGATGGTATTATTGAAGAGGGAACATCTAGTCTAAACATGGCATCACTAACAGGCGAAAGCGTTCCTGTTTGTGTTACCAAGGGTAGCGAAGTTATGAGTGGAAGCATAAATCTTGATTCTGTTTTAAAAATAAGGGTTACCAAAACCTTTGAAAATTCAACTGTTTCAAAAATCTTAGAGCTTGTTGAAAATTCGGGCTTTAACAAAGCAAAAAGCGAAAATTTTATCACCCGTTTCTCTAGGGTTTACACTCCATTTGTGGTTATTTGTGCTCTTTTAACTGCCTTTGTGCCCCCTCTTTTTTTAGGCGGCTTATCTATATGGTTTAAACGCTCACTGGTATTTTTGGTAATATCATGCCCATGTGCTCTTGTTATTTCTGTTCCCTTAAGCTTTTTTGCAGCCATTGGCTGTGCTTCTAAACACGGAATACTCATTAAAGGAGCAAACTATCTTGAGCGTATGAGTGAAACAGAATACATGGTGTTCGATAAAACAGGCACTCTTACAGAGGGGAAATTTGAAATAGCAAAAATATCTGCCATAAATACCGATGAAAAAAGCTTACTGGAGTTTGCTGCCGCAGCAGAATTTTACAGTAATCACCCACTGGCACAAGCCATTAAAAATGCTGCCCCTAAAATAGATTTAAAAGATTTGGATAGCTTTGAAAATATTGCAGGACTTGGTGTTTGTGCTTTATTTAAAGGCAAAAAAATATATGCCGGCTCTGCAAGGCTTATAAAAAATTTAAATTTGTGCCCTGATGAAGTTTCTATGCCTGGAACAAGCGTGCATATAGCTTATGACACAGAGTATTTAGGCTATATTTTGGTTTCGGACACCATAAAAAAAGATGCCCCACAAACTATTACACAGCTTAAAAAAATGGGCATTAAAACCTGTATGCTAACAGGCGACAGAAAAGAAAATGCAATTTATATAGGAAAAAAACTTGGAATAGATAAAATATACCATTCACTTTTTCCACAGGATAAAGTAGAAAAGCTTACAGATATTATCAGGAAAAAGAAAAGGAAAAACAAAGCCGCCGTATATGTTGGCGACGGAATAAACGATGCTCCCGTTATTGCTATGGCAGATGTTGGAATTGCAATGGGTGCTCTTGGCTCCGATGCGGCAATAGAGGCAGCCGATATTGTTATAACTGACGATAAGCTATATAAAATATGCCTTGCACAGAAAATATCGAAAAAAACAAAGAGAATTGTTACCCAGAATGTTGCTTTTTCTTTGGGTGTTAAATTTGCTGTTATGATACTTGGAGTTTTAGGCTATGCAAATTTATGGCTTGCTGTTTTTGCCGATGTGGGAGTGGCTTTTATTGCTATATTAAATGCAATGCGGTCATTTAATATAAAGTGAATGTAAAAAAAGTCCAGATCGCAAAATGCAGAAATATAATTGAAAATTTTAAAATTATTGATAAAAGTAATTAAAGAAGCAGGGGCTGTAAAAAAGTCTGTTTCGGAATGTCGGCAAGCGCCATTCCCTACTTTGTGCTGGTATAACTTATTTTAACAGATACCATTTGTAGGGTTCGGCGGTTTCCGACGAACCGTAATTTCGACTTTTTACAGACCCTTTTATTTCTACATTTCCTATTTATTCTTCGTTCATTTTTTTGGTAAGTTTCTTTATAGCCTTTTTTTCTATTCGGGAAACATAGGAACGGGAAATACCCATCATATAGGAAATCTCCTTTTGGGTTAGTGCCTCTGTTCCATAAAGCCCGTAGCGAAGCTCTAAAATTTTTCGTTCTCTGCCACTTAGAGCATTTTTCATTTCTTTATATAATTCTTTTATTCCAAGCCTTAAATTAACCTCTTCAAACACACTCTCGCCGTCGTTTCCGATGCGGTCTATAAGAGATAATTCTTTTCCGTCTTTATCTGCTCCCACGGTATCCTGCAACAAAACCTCACTTTGATATTTTTTACCCTGACGAAGTGTCATTAGAATTTCGTTTTCTATGCACCTTGCAGAATATGTTGCAAGGCTCACATTTTTTTGGGGGTTATATGAACTGACTGCTTTTATAAGCCCTATTGTGCCTATGGAAATAATGTCGTCGCTGTCGTAGCCTTTTAAGGTATATTTTTTTGATATGTGTGCAACAAGTCTCAAATTGTGTTCAATAAGCTTATTTTTTGC
>JAGBXL010000230.1 GCA_017629325.1 Clostridia bacterium
ACCGGCTGCACTTGAGCCTACCAAAAACACAAATTCGCCTTTATTTATGTGAAACGACACACCCTTTAGTGCACCGTAGCCGTTATCATAGATTTTTGAAACATTTTCAAATGTTATCATTTGTTTTTCTCCTTTAATATTATAAGGGAACACAGAGCCGTTTTATACCGCCCGTGTTCCCCCGTATTTAAAGCTTTACTGCACCTGACATAAGATATTTATTAACCATCATTGCAACCTTAAATATTATTGCGTGGTCGAATATTCTTAAATCAAGACCTGTTATTTTCTGGATTTTATCGAGTCTGTATACAAGTGTGTTTCTGTGAACATATAGCTGACGCGATGTTTCGGAAACATTGAGATTATTTTCAAAGAATTTCTGAATGGTAAATATAATTTCCTGGTCTAATTCTTCGATTGAGCCTTTTTTGAATACTTCTGTTAAGAAAAGCTCACAAAGTGTTGTGGGAAGCTGATAGATAAGACGGCCTATGCCCAAATCTTCGTAGCTTAAAATCTTCTTTTCGTCGTCAAACACTTTGCCAACTTCCAGTGCCACCCTTGCTTCTTTATATGAGCGTGCAATCTCTTTGATATTTGAAACAACTGTTCCTATACCAACCGATGCCGCAGCCATTATTTCGGTGTTTATGTTGTTGCAGATATTCTTTGCAAGTATCTGTAGCTCTGAAAGGGGCATATCGTTTTCCAATTCTTTCACCAGTGCTATGTTGTTTTCATCTATGCTTACTATAAAATCGTTTTGCTTGTTGGGGAACATACTTTCAACAAGTTCAAGAACTGAGAAATCGGAAACCTTTTCGGTTTGAATTAAATATACAACTCTTCTTGTTTCTATTGCAAGATGAAGTTCAGCCGCCTTTGCAAGAACATCGCCGGGAAGAACGTTATCAAGAAGAAAGTTCTTTATAAAATTAAGTCTGTCGTGCTTATCGTCATAAAGAGATTTAACCGATGAAAAACTAACCTGCAAAATGTCGGCATAGTTTCTTGCCAGTGAATCGTCTCCTTTAACAAAAATTATATAATCTATTTTTCCCATAGATACAATGGGCTTATATGTAAAGCCATTGTATGTAAAGGTATCGGTATTATCTTCGGTAAAGCTAAGCACACACTCAAGGTCGTTACTGCTGATGCAGTTTTCGTTTGACGCAATGATAAAACCGCCGTCTGTTATAAGCCCGAGGTCTCTGTTCATTACATCTTTCATCTGGTGAGTTATTTGCTGAAAATATCTAACATTCATATACGGCACCCCATTTTAAAGTATATATATTTATTCTAATGTTTTTTGATGAAAAATGCAAGATTTCAGCCAAGCTTTGTGTGTTTTGCACAAATTGGGTGCACTTTAAACATCTTTTTTGTGGATTATTTCTGTAAAATTTATTTGTTTTATTGTTTATTTATGTGATTTTTTTATTATTAACAGAGATATTTTGCATATATTTATACAAACAAGGGTTTTGGACGGTGATTTTTTGAACAGTTTTATAAATATTACGGGCTTTATTCTCGGCAGCCTTATTCTTTTGTGTTCGTTTGTTGAGTGCTCTGCTCCTCTAAAATACATTGCACTGTTTCTTTTAAACAGTATTGTGGGTTGCTTTGTGCTTACGCT
>JAGBXL010000231.1 GCA_017629325.1 Clostridia bacterium
ATTGG
The DNA here is from genome assembly GCA_017629325.1 of Clostridia bacterium. GTDB lineage: Bacteria > Bacillota > Clostridia > UMGS1810 > UMGS1810 > RGIG1828. The sequence goes on from JAGBXL010000231.1 coordinate 6, forward strand.
CGAGAAAAGCATTCAAGGCATTTTGAATGGTATCAGGTACAATTATTTTAAATATCTTGATTTGAATAGTGAGTGGTTGCAATTATATGTAGGCGATAATTTATTCAGATATGATGCAGACGGCAATCCGGGAAATCTTGAAGTGTTTATATATTATAATAATAAATACTTGGAGGTGCAAGAATGTCTGTAGTATATTCAAAGCCCATACAAATAATTGTTTTTAAACTTACAAATGATTCTTTTGAGCAAGTCGGCGAGGTTAACCAATTTGATAGTCTTATTTGGCCGGATAAATTTAATGGGTATTCACAGTTTGAATTGTGGGCACCTATTACTGAGGAGAACTCAAAGCTTTTTGTTGAAGGAAATATTTTGTGGTGTAGAGGAGAAAATGCAGCCATAATTGAAATTGTTAAATCAGCCACTGATTCCAACGGCGATGAAAAATATAATATTAAAGGACGAACACTTGAAATGCTTTTGACTACAAGAATATTGTGGGGAACATATACAGCTGTAAAAAAGAAACTTTCGGCTATTATGTATGAGCTTGTCGATAAAACTTGTGTAAATCCTGCAAATGCTAATCGAAAAATTCCTTTTTTAGAATTAGCAGAAGAAAGTGCTGAATTTGGCAGCGAATTGTCAATTCAAAAGACCGGCGGAGAATTGTATGATGCTTTGGTTGATGTTGCATCTGTGGATAACTTTGGTTTTGCTGTTATTTTTGACCCTTGGAATAAAAGGCTGATTTTCAAAGTTATTCAAGGTGTTGACCGCTCAATTAATCAAAGTGTTGTTGACCCTGTTGTTTTCGATACTGATTTTGAGGATATTATTACGAGTTCATATTATCGTAATACACAGGATGTTAAATCGGTTGCTTTGGTCGCTGGAGAAGGCGAGGCAACTGAAAGAAAAATATATGTAACAGGCGATAATGAAACAAAAGGATTTAATCGCCGCGAGCTCTACATTGATGCTCGTGATATTCAATCTACTGTTGTTAATGAAGATGGCACTCAAGTTTCATTGTCCATTGAGGATTATATGGCAGCCCTTAAACAAAGGGGTGATGAAAGAATGCAGGAGCATAAAATTTATGAATCTTTTGATGCTCAAGTTAGGGTGTTTGGCAATGTTCAATATGAATTTGGAAAAGATTATGCTAAAGGCGATAAAGTTACTGTTAGAGATAAGCGGCTTAATGTTACTGTTTCTGCTCAAATAACAGAGACAGAGGAAGATTTTGACGATGAATATGCATTGCTTTTAACTTTTGGTTTTTCTTACCCTACACTTATGCAAAAAGTTAAACGACAAACTACTTAAAAAGGAGTTGATAAAATGGAAAGGTGCGGTTTTTTTGATGCCAACTTGGTTGGCAATGAATACGACCGAGTTTATCTTGCAGAACAGTTTTCTGCATATTTTGCAAGTTTTATCGGCAACGGTGTTTTTGCAGGAAAATCAAATGAGTTGCAGGTTTTATCCATGGAGACTCCTGCAATGCAAATCAGAATCCAAGAAGGCCAAGGCTGGATAAACGGTTATTGGTACGAAAATATGTCAGAATTATACCTCCCTATTGAGGTTGCCGATGGTGTGCTTAGCAGAATAGATTCTGTTGTGCTTCGTTTGGGAATGACTGAGAGGGATATGTGGATTGCTGTAAAAAAAGGTACCCCCTCTTACCAACCGGTTGCTCCTGAAGTTACCAGGAATGACGACTATTTTGAACTTCAGCTTGCTACAGTTTGGATAGGTGCCGGTTATACCAATATAAAACAATCTGATATTACAGATACAAGATTGAATGCAGAAGTATGTGGATTGGTAGCTAGTGTTGTTCAGCAGTTTGATACAACAACGCTCGGCAATCAATTGCAGACTTTTATAAATGAATATATGGCTGAAGCAGATGTTGATTATGAAGCTTATATAGATAGGCTTGACGAGCTTAAAGCTTTAGCAGCACAAGATAAAGATAATTATTTTGCAGATTTGCAAGCTCTTTATACATTGTGCGATAATGCTTACCAAGAGTTTCTTGCTTATCTTGCAGGTTTAAAATCGAACGGCGATGATTCCCTCGAAAGTCTTAAGTCTTGGATTGAATCCTTGAAGCTTTCAAGTTCGGCAGAGATAAATCGCCTTATTGAAGAATTGAGAGGGCTTATAAGCGATGATATTGTTTCGCAGCTTATTCTTCGTTTAACAGACCTTGAAAGAGAGATGCCGAAAAAGATTCCTTTGCCTGTTGATTCAGAATTAACAGAAGGTGTCGTGTATTTAAACAGTGATGGAACAACTAAGCTGATTGAAAATCGTGAACAACTTAAAAGGTTTAAATATTCAATTATTGTTGATAATGGTATTGATGGAAATCCTGCTGCTGTTGAATATGCAGATGATTGTATAAATTTTATTGAAGCTTATGGTTCTAATATGGGTGATTGGGCTAATACCGATTTATACAAAGAATATTTCCGTCCTTGTGTTATTGGCAAAGAAGATTCTGAACCTAAGTACTTCTTGCAGCAAGATAATATGACCTTGAAAGAAGATGGGGCTCCTGCTGTTCTTGACGGAACAGATGGCGATGTGATGATTCAGGTTGGAAAGCTTTATGGCAAAGTTACAAATCTTAAAAATAAGTTTAAACTCACAATTCTTAATTATAAAGAAGATGAGTCTTGTTTTTGCTTTAACGAAGTTGATGATGAAGAAAAAGAATATGTTTATATTAGCTCTTTTGAAGCCTTTGTACCTCATTTTTGGGAAAATTATGGTGCTGAACAAAAAGAATTTTTAATTTCTGCGATGTCTCATGCAGGTGATTTGTATTCTAACGATGGCTACTCAAGTTCTTTTTCTCAAGTTCTTTATTCGTTGGAACGCGAAGATTTCATTTCTGAAAACAAGAGAGATATTTTTTATTCATCCGGAATAGTTCCTCAAGGATATCTGTGCGGCTGGTATTTTAAAACGTTTCAGTTGTATCAATGGATGTCAATGTTTTTGTATAAAACGAGAAATTTACAAGATGATTCAGCTTTGGGAAAAGGATTAGCAGCTTACAACCAAGAAGGAATTAACTTCACTTCGGGTAATGCAAATTTTGGACTTTCTACTGACAAACCTTTTTGTTTTGGTTGAGACAAAACTGTTCCTGTTAAATTTCTTG
>JAGBXL010000232.1 GCA_017629325.1 Clostridia bacterium
AAAGTGAAACAGACCGCATGACAAGGCTTGTTAAGGATTTACTCCTTCTATCGAGTTTGGGACACAGTGCAGGTGAAGAAAGCTTTGAAAAAATTGACATAGCATTTTTAATAGGCAATATTGTTGAAAAACTCAAACACCATGCAAAAGAAAAAAGACAAAGTTTAGTTTATGAGCCTGTAAACAGTCTGCCACAGTTTTTTGGAAACAGCGACAGAATAGAACAGGTTATTACAAATATTATTACAAACGCAATTAAATATACTCCTCAAAATGGGAATATAATGGTTACGACCATGTATATGTTTGATTCAATAACCATTAAAATAAAAGATACAGGCATAGGAATACCCGAAAAAGACCTTGAACACATTTTTGAAAGATTTTATCGTGTTGACAAAGCCCGTTCAAGAGAAATGGGCGGAACGGGACTTGGCCTTGCAATTGCAAAGGAAATTGTTGAATCCCATAAGGGTACAATTTCTATAAAAAGCAAACAGAATGAAGGCACTGAGGTAATGATTAAACTGCCTGCAAAAAAAGAGGAAAAATCTGATAATTTAAAATAATTATAGTATTGTTAAAATATTTTAAATTGTCTGTAATACTACTGTAATATATATATAGTATAATGTAGTCAAATAAAATGTAAGGAGTGGGTAAAAATGGCAAAATTAAAATTTTTGACAGCTTGTGTTCTCATTATTATTCTTGCATCGATGCCTCTCATGGTTGGTGCAACATCTGCCTCCAGTCTTCCCGCGTATTATTCCGGCACTGTTGATTACCTTATTGACATAAGAAATCCCGAAACTATTGTATCTACAACTACAAACAGAAACTGCGTTATATCTGCAGTTGCAGTTAAAGGAACAAAGGTTACTCTTTATGCTTATGATCCTGCAACTGGCTCTTATGAAGTTTTAAGAAACTCTTGGGGCGGCAAGCTTGAATCTTATGTTGGTTCCAGCGGACTTTATGTTCAGCAGATCACATTAAAAGACGGGCTCAACTCAATTATGGTTGTTGCAAATTCGTCAACAGTTACATACGAAGTTGTTAAACTTGAAATATCTCTTCTTAATAAAGGATATATGGAAAACGTTAATGGCAACTTTAAATCAAATGGAATCGGAGTTATTGATATTTTTCACTAAACCCGGTGGAGTCATTAAAGGATGACTAAAGCTTATGAAAATTGAACGACTTAAATCAATACTGCTGATTATACTTGTAATCAGCAGTATTGTATTAACTGCGAATAAATGGTTTAATGAGGAATTATGGCCTGAGGGTTATAGTTTCTTTTCTGATGTTAAAAACCGTTTGTCAGGTGATAATAATAAAGCCAAAGCGGAATTCAGCCCAAATAAAGAAGTTTTAAGGCCTGCAAAAATAATAGTGAATAATTTAAGCAGCCATGTGCAATACACAAAATCAGCTGAAAACTACGACGAAATATGCGATGAAATAACCGGTGTGCTTTCTTCATCACTAAAATCAGATAAAATAAGCAAGGTTGAAAATGAAGAGTGGGATAATCTTTTAAAAATGAAATCATGCTATTTTTCGTATCCGGTTATTTATGATGCCTCCTATTTTGCTTCGCAGCTTTCAGGTAAATACACCGGATCAGTAAAATATTTTAAAGAATTTATTATTACAGAAGATCCAAGAATTTCATCGCTTACACATTTATATTTAAAAGATTCTGTTACAGGTGTCATAGAAAAAATAGTTGTTGATTATGACAGCAGAATAATAAAAAAATATATTTCTTATGCTAAAAATGAAACCAATGAAATAAGTTATTATTCGTTTGAGCTTAATTTTGATACAGAAGATAAAAGCAAGATAAAAGACCATGCTATAATAGAAAGAGATGTTCTTATAAATATTTCTGAAAAGAATTTACCAAAACTAAGCGAACAAAACATATTTAAAAACATTGCAGATAATGATAGCTTATATACGCCTATACTCTCCTATTTTCAATATAATACATCAGGAATAAGAAAATATGTTGAAAGCGATAATTCAATGGTTTTTGTTGAAAACTATGGAACCTTGAAGCTTCACTCAAATGGTGTTCTGGAATATAAATCAAATGATAAAACCAAAGGAATTAAACTGGATAACTCGTCGGTTAATGCTTGCCTTAATTCGTGTATGACATTTGTTAACGGCGTTACAATGCTGATGAACAAAAATCCGCTTTTATATTACGAAATTTCGTCGGACATTCATGACATTCAGAGCCTTAGTTTTAATATGACATTCGATTACTATATTAACGATTCCAAAATAATTTTTGACGAAAAAAAATATAACACAAAAAATGCAATAAGTGTTGAGGTTGAAAACGGTGCAATCGTCTCCTACACGCAGGTGTTTAATTCTTATTTACCATATCAGGAAACTGTAAATTGCGGTTCGGCAATAAATGCCATAGATAATCTCAATACAGACAAGCTAACATCTAAAGACGAAAAAATAACAGATATATTTACCGCATATCACTATAACAAGCAGGGAATATGGACACCTCTGTGGTATATTAAAGACTCAAAAGGAAACACCACAGCAATTAAAACAGAAAGCGTTGTCCCCTCTGATTTGGAGGTGCAGTAAATGAGTTGGAAAAACATTAAAACATTTCTTATAGTTTTATTTCTTATTATAAATGTGTATCTTGTTTATTCCCAATATGGTTTCGGCTTTAAATCTTCGGGTGCAAGCTATATTAACAAAGACACTTTAAATGACGCTATTGGCATAATAGAAAAAAACCACAATGTAAAGCTTGACAAATCTATTATACCTTCAAAGGTTAAAAAGCTTGGGATTATTGATGTTACAAACATTATATATACTGATGAATTTAAAAATTCCAAATATACTTTTGAAACAAATGGTGCCGGATTTAAAACTCATATAGAAACCCAGACATATTCTTATTACGAAGAAAACGCCAAAAACCAGTTTGTTAAAATACTGAGTGATATTGGGATTGAAAAACCAAGCTTTAATGTTGAAGTTAAAAAAACAGACGAAGGTTTGGTTTGCGAAGCTTATGGTCTTATTGAACCTTATAAAATTTTTAATGGCAAAATAAAAGGAGTTTTTTCACCCAAAAAGATAGATTTATTTGGAAATTGGTATATTGCAGAAGAAGGAATACTCAAAAAACACAAACCAAAAGAAGATATGGCAGATATTCCGTCGGTTATTATTGATGTTTCGTCTCGCTGTGTAAAATCCGATGGAACACAAACCTGCATCACAGAATTTGAATATGGATATTTTGTTAGTTCTTATGACGAACAATCGGCAAGTAAAACCTCATCGGCTATTCCATGCTATATGATAAAAACCGATGATGGAATTAAATATTATTATGATTCTCTTAACGGGAATCTATTAAAACAGGAGGCATAAATTATGGCAAAACAGAGATTTCCCATGGGTATGGGTGGAATGGGCAATGCAAATAATATGATTAAACAGGCCCAGAAAATGCAGCAGGAAATGCTTAAAGCACAAGAGGAATTAGAGCAAACAGATTTTGAAGCAACAGCCGGCGGCGGTGCAGTTTGCGTTAAGATGTCCGGCAAAAAAGAGCTTACCGAAATTACAATTGCTCCCGAGGCTTGCGACCCTGATGATATTGAAATGCTCCAGGATCTTATTATAACTGCTGTTAATGATGTTATTAAAAAGGTTGATGATGCAAATGCTGCAAAAATGAGTAAATTAACAGGTGGACTTAATATTCCGGGATTGTTCTAAACAATATATAATATAATAAACAATAAAAAAGTGTTGCAATTATAAAATTGCAACACTTTTTTAAGGAAATAGGAAAAAATGATTCAGAATGGACAAAGTGAACCCCAAGTAAGATAATTTCTTACTTGGGGTGATAACCTGAAGCTGTACTAAGGTACTGCGAGTGGTGAACTTTGTTCATAGCAAAAAGGCATTATTATTGAATGAAAATATCCTTAAAGGGATATTTTCCAACCTATATAATCCATAATTTTATAAACCAATTATATTTTCCTTGGATATATTCCGCCTTTTTGCGTTCTGGACTTTTTTTACATTTCCTTTTTTAGTTAAAGAAATCTTTCATTTTATCCTTAAAAGATTTTTGTTGTTTATAATTAGTTTCGCCGCTTTTTTCGGCAAACTTTCTTATTATTTCTTTTTGTTCGTTAGAGAGATTTTTTGGAACTTCAACTGTTAATTTAAGAACCATATCTCCCCTTTGACCGCTTCTTATATGAGGAATAC
>JAGBXL010000233.1 GCA_017629325.1 Clostridia bacterium
CTTCTAAAAGCTCTCTGCAGCAGCCGACATCGGTTGTAACACACGGTCTGCCTGCCGCAAAGGATTCTAGAACAGAAAGAGGCTGACCCTCGGAAATACTTGTTAGTATGGTGAAATCAAGCTTTTCAAAATATTCTACAACATTAACCCTTCCGGGCATAATAATTTTATCTTCTATATTAAGCTGGGTTATGAGTTCTTTGCATTCACTGGCATATTCCTCGTCATCTATTCCACCCATAATGTGAAGTTTAACATTATCCATACGTGTTGAAAGCTCAAAAAAAGCATATATCATTGTTTTGATATCTTTTATGGGTGCAAATCGAACAACTGCACCGATATCAATATAACCGTCTTCTTTTTTTAAGGGGATATTACAAAATTTTTCGTAGCTTATGCCATTTTCTATAACATAGCATTTATCTTCGTTGCAGCCCATTTCTACCTGGGTTGCCTTTGCACGAGTGAAAAGCGATGTAACCCTGAAAGCACGGGAATATATAAGGTCGGATAACATATAGAAGAATTTTATCCACTGTCCCTTAAATTCTCTTTCTACCCATTTTGCTCTTATTATTTCTTCTTCTCTTTCGCGGGTATATATGCCATGTTCGGTTAAAAGAACAGGCCTTTTATTAACATAGCCGCCAAGGGTTGCCAATAGACCGCCGTAGCCTGTTGAAATAGCATGGTAGCAATCTGCTTTGGGAACTTTTGTACCCATTAGATATAAAACAGGCAGAAGCCTTGAACGCACGGAGTGGAAAGCATCGGAAAAAGCGGTGTAGGGAAAATCTGTTATGCATATATCTGTTAAAATTTTTAAAAAATGCTCGCTTTTAAGATAACTCATAGGGTTTATTTTCTTTGTGTGATACATATTAAAAAGCATATCCCAATCAGGTTTATCGGAAAATACAAGCCTTTTTAACGCATCGCTTTCCTTTTGGGTGAAGCTATGATTAAACACCTTATTTGGTTTCACTTTAAGAGCTTCGTCTAAAAAAACCTGATGAACTTCCACAACATTTTTAGGAAGCGTGTAAACAAACTTATCTTTATCTTCGGCTTTGGCAGCAATAACCCAAAGGACAAACTCGTGTTCGGGCATTTCTGTTATATATTGATGTGCCCAGGTGGACACACCGCCGTTTATGTAGGGGTAACACCCCTCAAGCACCATACAAATTCTCATTGTTTTCTCCGTGAAACTATTTTAATTTGATTGTAACTGTGTCTTTATTTGCTTTTAACAAATACAAATCGCCGGTAAGATGAGTTAGTTTTCCGCCGTCTATGCTTTTGTATTTTTTAGAGTTAAAGCGAATAAAGAAATATCCTTCGTCATAGAAATTTTCTATTTTTAACTTAAGCTTATTACCGCTTTGCTGTTTTTTTACATTAAGTGCTGCATATCTCTGCACAGCCGCAGATGCTTCGGAGCCTGTGAAACTCCTGATAGATGGTGCAGATGTGTAGAGATATTTAAGATATTCTTCAAAGTTTTTGGAAAGCTTTTCCCAGCCCAATTCGGCTCCGCGTTCCGGATCGAGAGCATCGTCGGGGTGTGTGAAATGACTGTTTACATAGTGCATATTAAGTTCTGAAACAAGAGCCAATTCCATAAACGGAGTTAAATCGCAGCCTGAAATGATTCGGGGCTGATATACTCTGCCGTCGGGCAGAACATCAAATTCCTGGGTACAGCTATATTCAAAATTACCATCGGGGAAATATATTCCCGATATGGTTTTTATGTGGGGATAGGTACTAAATAAAAAGTCTTCTCCAACTTTTGACATTATATTTGAAGGTGGAACATACAAAGACATATTAACACCTGGAAAGAGTCCGTCGCAAAGGTCAACCAAAGAATCAAATGCACCTTTCATAGCAGCACGGCTTTTCCATGTTTTATAATCGTAAAGACCGTTATAATCACATTCACTCATGCAAAGAGGCTGATGGTTGTATCCGTGATAGCCAACCTCACCACCCTGACGAAGAAGCATATTACCAAAATTTAAAAATGTGCCTTCATCTGCTTTTGTGGGAGTGGAGCCGTCAACGTTATCATCGTAGCAGGCAATTGCCAGACCAGTATATTTTATGCCATACTTATCTGCATAGTTCATCATGTCGGGCCACCAGATATTCACATAAAAATCTCTTATTGTTGCTCCATAATCACGGGTTATGTATTCACTGCTGCCCTGAGGTATCTGTGAGGGGAAATCATCTAAATAAAAGACGGAAGCATTTATAACCGGATAAATTGATACATCTTCCATAAGGCTATATGACGCAGCGTAAAATCCGCGGACAAACTTTTCGTAAAGACCTATGTTATTTACAACGAATTTTCCCTTGCCATATTTTGTTTCCCAAATAAGAGGGGTTTTGTTTTCGTTGTCTATCCAGGCATATACTTTGGCTTTCTTTTTATCAAGCTGAATTGCCCAGGCTGATTCGTAGCCATCTTCAACAGTAAACCCTCTGCCACCGCCAACCATAAAGCAATCGTCTATATAAATGCCGCTTAATTTGGCATTATACCATGATGATTCTGTGATGCCAAGTGCACTTTCGATTACAGATGTGTATATGCTTTTTTGAAGAGTGAGTGCAAACTGAACATTTCCGCCGCTATGCACCCAGTCTTTTAGTGTGATAACACTTTCTCCCATTGGGGAAATATCGCTTATAAGAACAACTACCGTGCTGTATTTTGATAAATCGGGGAATTCTTTTTTTGATAAATCAATAAGCCTATACCCTACTTTCATATCAGAAAAAATTATCTTAAATTCTTCCATTGCTTCGATACTATTGCTCTGTTTACTATCCCAAAGCACAAGTGTTGTTTTTTTGAGCTGTGCATTTGAACTTGCTTTGGTTACAATATTTGATTTTGACAAAAATTCCAAATCGGCTTTATCATACTTATAGTTTATTCCGCTTCTTTCAACAAAAAGAACAAACGCAATAAGGGCAAATACCAATATAACCGTTAACATGCCATTAAATCTAAATTTTAAAAATTTTTCTTTTAATCCTTCCAAAATGCTATCGCCTCCTTTACCCTTGCGGAAACAAACACTCTTTGGGATTGTATTTCTTTTATAAGTTCTTTTATTTTATTTGCCTGTTTAAGCTGCGAATAGTATTTAAGCTTAAGAAGAATTATTTCTTCATAATCTCCGTAAAGATTATCGGCATTTAAAAGTATTTCACCTGCTTTGGTATAGTTTTCAAGTGAAAATTCATTTTCAAACCAGCGTATGTAGTCTTCGAGAGATTTATTTGCTTTAAGTTTTTTTGAAACAAGATCGGAATAGAGGTTTCTGTTCATAATTTCAACCTGACCCGACAAAAGCTTTTGATCCAGCACATTCCACAAAAAATCACAATAGCGTGAAAGCACAGCGATATCATCGGGGTTTTTGGCATATTCTCTGCCAAGCTTTTGAAGGCTAAAGTCGTTTTGTTTTGAAATTTCAACCATAGCTGTAACTGCATAGTGAACAACTTCGGGGTCTTCGTTATTTCCTGCTTTACGCAAAAATTCTACGTATTCCTCGGGGTCGTCATTAAGAACATCCATTATTATTTCGCGGCGTTCCTTTGGTGAATTTACAATAAGTGCTTCTTCAATTGCAACCAAAGAATCATCATTTTTACTCTCTTCAACATACATTCCCTTATAGAGCACGGAATCAAGCTCCATTTTCTGAACACCTACCGATATGGTGTTATCCATTTTAAAAAGAACCTCAAAATGCAAAAACATAAGTGCCAGAAAACCCCAGAATGGAAGACACAAAACCATAAAGAACATATACTTATGAACTTTTAAAAATCCACTGCGGATTCCAAGGAATGTGAAAACGCATAAAAGGATATGTATGAGGATTAAAAAAAACGCAAAAATATTCATACATATCCCTCCTTTTATTTTATAGTTACTGATATATCAAGATTTTCAAATCTTGGTAAAATGTATTTTAAATCGTTTTGGGTTGCCTGTGAGAGCAAAATACCAAGCTTCCCATTGGAGATTTCGCCTAAAATATCGTTTGCACGGATTTTTCCCGCAAGCATTTTATCTACTTCCATATAGGAATGACCTTTGGTATCTATCTCCAAAAATTCATAGCTGAAAATTTTTCTTTCTGTCATATCTTTAAAATTATCATATATCTTGTCGAATTCTTCTTTGCACAGTATGCGGGTATTTTGTATATACTGGCTTTCATATAAATGCTGATTATAGTCATACGCTCTTAAAAGCGATATTTCAACAAGGTCGCGGAGAATTTTAAAAAGATTAACATAGTAAAGCGAATTTTGTTCGGGTTTTACATACCATATAAAGATTATTAGTTCTAGCTTTTCTCCCCGCCATACACCTGCCGCATACATAGGAAGATTTGGGAGAAATTCTGTGTTTTTCCAGATTTCGTCTTTTTTTATTTTATCTAGAACTGGCTTATATGTATCGAGAGATATAGAGCGTGATACTTCGTTTATTATATCTCTTGATGATACCTCAAGTCTGCCGAAAACACTTTTATCGTTTACAGAATATACGCTAAGGCTTTTATTTTCGAGTATGTCTTCAAATGTGTTTATAATTCGAAGATACAGCTTATGGGGTTCAACAGTATCAAGGTTTCTGGTAACATCAAATATTTTTCCAAAGCTATCTTTCGAGCCTATTATCTGCTTTTTTAAATCTCGCTTTTCATTGAAGGTATCTTGATATAATTCGTGTGCAAACCCAAGTTTTTCTTCAAGAAGGTAAATCTGGTCATTGCCGAATTTTATTTTGTCGTCTTTACTAAGGCGAACATACCCAACAACTGCCCCAACAAGAAAATAATAAACAAATGCAAACCAGTTTGACGGCTCATAAAATATGGTGAGCCAGCTTGTACCGGAAATGATTTTTGCAATAAACCACGCAGCAGATGATAACCCTGCTGCCATAAGCCCGGAATAAAGACCATGAACAATTGAAACTATTACAATAAATGCCATTCTGAAATCTACTATTGAAAACATTACAGACGAGCCGGTTATAATATTTAAAATCTCTGTTATAAGAAACATTACACCTATCTCTGCCGCCTTTACAACAGGTGTGTGCTTGCTCATCCATTTTTTAATTTTGGTGCGGAAATCTACTACCATAAGATTTTTTTGCACCTGATATTTTTCGTATTCTTCATCAAGGTCATCTATAATGGATATTCTTGAAAAATACCCATATTCACTTCGAAGTGCAGTATTTTTTATATTTAAATAATTTGCTTCATCTTCGCCAGTATAAACCACTTTAAGTTCGGAATTATATGCCAAAATTCTATCCATTATATCGCCAAAAGTGATGCTGAATTCATCACTTACATTGAGAGTTCCTATACCCTCTTGCCAGTTTTCAAGAAAACGCGACACAAGAACTGATATATCGTGCATAGAAATAAAGAATGCACGCGAACCTTCATATTCACTTAAGGTAACCATGCCTGTTTCCATTTGAGAAAAAATATTGTTTAAAAAATCGCCTTTATAAGTTCCGCTGTAAAGATGAGGAATTCTTACGATTTTTATATCAATATCATGGTGCTTGGTGTAGAATTCGCAAAGATTCTCCTTTGAAAGTGTGAGAACACTAATGTCTTTTTTATTTGAATAGGCTCCGTCGAGAGATGAAAAATATATTACCTTGGCATCTTTTTGGTATTTTGCTGTTAGGCTTAATATTTCTCTTAAATTTTCTGCATCGGATTCTTCCTCTGTGGAATATGTAAGCTCTCTTGCAAAAAATATCACAACATCAAAATCATAGGTTTCAAATATTTTTTCATAGGGAATGTTTTTTCCGTTATATACCTTGATTTTTCCTCGAGTTGTAAGGTGAGTTCTGCCTGCAATAAGTATGTTGTTATTTTCAAAAGCATCTTCAATAAATTTTTCGGTTACATAACCTGTGTTTCCAACAAGAAGAATTCTTTTTGTTATAAGGGTGTTTGGGTCTATAACAATACGATTGGTATCTGATATTTGCTCCCTTATCTCTAAAAGGTCGTTATCATTGACAACATTTATAATACACTCAACTAAGCAATCGTCAAATGCACCACTCATACCATTTGCAATCATTTCTATCGCAACATCTTTTGAAAAAGCTTCTTTATAGCTTCGGGCACTGGTTAAGGCATCGAATGAGTCGGCAATGGCAACAACGCGGGCACAGATGGGTATATCTTCGCCTTTTAAAGCTTCGGGGTAGCCTGTTCCGTCTATTCTTTCATGATGATATTTTGCAATATCTTTGGCATATTTTATAATTTTTTTATCTATTCCTCTTGATAGCTCATCTATCATTTCATAGCCCAGAACGGAGTGTTTTTTAACTATGTCATACTCCACCGGGGAAAGCTTACCAGGAAAATTTAATATACTTTCAGGAATTTTACTTTTTCCTATATCGTGAAGAGAGGATGCTATTGACATATATTTTATATCATCATCTGAAAGAGCGTATTTATCGGTTATATTAGAAAGCTCTCGAAGCATAAGCTCGGTAAGCATTCTGACATGATAAACATGAACTCCCTTTTCTCCATTTAACATATCGGGTATGTTATCACTTTGTATATCGATTATTTCTAAATAATTATGGTTATTCTCGGCATTTAGAACAAGAATGGGGTTTATTGATGACATATTTGTATCCTCCTTTCACTCAGATATTATCATAAAATTCAACATTTTTCAATGTGTGTAAACACAAAATAAAACCTCAAATAGCGGTCGCTTTTAAGCAACCGCTATAAGAAGCTATTATTAACCTTTTGCAAATATCCAAAGGGTATCATTTATATTTTCACCGTCTCCAAGCTTATATACACTTAAGATTACATTTTCTCCGCCATTCTTTTTAAAGCTTATTTTTGGTGTTTCACCCGCAGATAATTGTCTTTTTATGGCATCGTAATTTAAAAAGCTCATAACTGACCTGTTATAATCAGGGTGAACTATTTCTTCTATGTATTTAGAAAGAAGCTTTGAGAAGTTTTCCTCGGTTTCTTTGTAGCCAAGATACGATGGCATAAGTATGCGGCGGGCTATGTCGGTTTCAAGAGAAACACGGTATATACCGTTGTAGTGTTCTTTTAAAACAGATAACATAGCGTCTATTTCTAAAATTCCTGTTTTAAGAAGTTTGTATTTTTTTTCGTCATCGTTTGAAACAGACTTTTTCTCTTTACTCTGATAATACTGAGCCTTTACCTCATACATTCTTTTTTCGGCTTCTCTTACAAGGTCTTCGGTGTTGGAATTGCGGGTTCTGTATGACACACCTATTGCTACATGGTAATTTTTTGTTTCAAGCTCTTGAGTGAATACATCTATGCTTCTTCTTATATATTCCTGATCAGCACCATTTGCAAACACAAGGAATTCATCGCCGCCCATTCGGTAAATTTTATGACCGTAAAATGTGTTTTTTAAAGAATTGGCGATAAATATAAGCATTTCATCGCCTGCCGCGTGTCCGTATTTATTATTTATGATATGAAGCTCATTCACATCAATATAAATACATGAAAACTCTTCGGGCATTTCTTCGTCGATAGAAATTATATCTTTTTTATATGCAACCCTGTTGAAAACATTTGTGAGAGAATCGGTAGTGGCTGCCGTATATGTTTTATTTAAATGATTTTTATTATATATTGCAATTGAAAAACAAACTGAAATATCTTCAAGAAGCACCCTGGCAGAATACCTGTTTTTAGGATTTATTACAGCTAAAATACTTAAATTATCATTTTTTTCTGCAGATGTAACTGCTGAAAATATTACTTTTTTTATACCTTTATTTTTAAGAAATTGATAAAACTCGGGATTTGTTTTAAACAAGTGATTATCGGGTTTTATACCCATAATTGCCACATTTATATGCTTGACATTTTTAAATTCAACAGCATAACGAAACAGTTCTGATATAAAATACCTGCGGTCATCGCCTTTTAAAAACCTGTTATTATAGCCCTCATCTGTGAAACAATTATCTTCACCTTCAATATCAACAAATAAAGCTGATTTAGATAATGCAATATCTTTGATGTTTTTAAGAGCTTTTGCAATATTATCCTTTTTTTCATTTATGTCAAGAAGGAGTTTTCTTGTTTCTGATGCTTTTTTTGTTATGAGAGAATCGCGTTTTTCATTTTTTAAAACCATAAGTAAAAACAGTGCAACAACAAAGAGCATAAGAAAAAATAAAACTGTTATATAATTAGATATTACCTGTGCTTTTTCAAACACCTGAGATTCATATCTTGCAAGCATAATTCCCCAGTTGACATTTTCAAGGGTGGAATAATGAACATAAAGGGTTTCGTCTTTATATATTGATTCAAACGATGAATAGCCTTTATCAGAAGAAACAATATCTTCATAAGAATAGCCGTTATTATATTTTCTGGTTTTAAGATCGGATATATTACTTAAATCTCTGTGAACCGAATCAATAATGTAATTACCGTTTTCTTTATCGTAAA
The DNA here is from genome assembly GCA_017629325.1 of Clostridia bacterium. GTDB lineage: Bacteria > Bacillota > Clostridia > UMGS1810 > UMGS1810 > RGIG1828. The sequence continues at coordinate 8,580 of JAGBXL010000233.1, forward strand.
CAAAGAGCTGTGCATCGAGCCCCCTTGCCATTTCAATGTATTTTTCATTTATTGTTTGAAGTTTTATAACACCATATAAAATACCAACAGTTTGACTATTTAATTTAATTGGAACTGCACTTCTAACAAGCTCATTACCTTCTTTTGTGAGGTCGGGAACTCTTCCCGATATGTATTCACCACGAATTGCTTCTTCTTCAAAAGAAATTTTGCCGTTTAAATCTATACTTCCTTTTTTTGTTACAAAGGTGTTATCAGGATTTAAAATGCCAATGTTTGAAAACAAGCCGATTGGTTTAAAGGATTCAAACATAAGGTCATAGCTCTCGCCGTCGGCATATAGCTTTGAAGCAAAGTTTGCCATTGTAACGAGGTTTTCTCTATCGGATTTTATTTGAAGGGTGAGGTCATCTTTTATTTGTTTGGTTTGAATGTGAAGCATTTCGTAGGCTTCATCTTCTGCCTGATTATAGAAGAAATTAACCATCGACAAAAAAACCGCACATATTAAAAGAGCGGTAATAACCGTGTAGAACACATTATATTTTTTGTTTTTTTTCTTGCCATATTTTATGGGCATTATATCTATCTTCTTTGATAGTTTGATACATTCTTCACTGTTTAATATATTATAGCACTTTATTACAAATTTTTCAAGTTTTTATTTTACAAACAAAATTAAACCGCAAAATCCACTCATGTGCATTTTGCGGTTTGAATCCTTTTATTTTTCGCTTGCTTCAGCCAGCTTTTGATAAGCGTGAGCTTTGCTTATTATAAACTGCATTGAAATGATTATGCAAACCATTAAAACTGCACATAGTATAAAGCCAGGATTATAAGAGCCGCACCAGTCAAAAATAAGGTTTATCATAGGTGCACCTACTGCATAGCCTGCTGTGTTGACAGAAACAAAAATACCAAGAATTTTATTAAATGATTTCTGACCAAAAAGGTCGGCTGCATATATAGGGTGCATAATTGTTTCTAAAGGAAGAGCAAGAGATGAAAAAATACCATAAACAAGAGCAAAGATTTTGCCAATTAATGAATCGGTTATCATAGATAATAAAATCATAACAATTACTGCTGTTATTGAGCATACATTAACTGTTGTTCTAAGGCCAAACTTATCGTACATAAAACCCGTTAAAAATTTAAAGCCTGCAAGAACAAGAGAATGGATACTCAGTACCTTACCTACAAAATCAGGGTCAAGTCCTGCATCTTTCATGTGGGCTGCAGAAACACCTGATACAGATTGAAGAGTTAAGCCAGTTAAGAAAATACATATTAGACAGCAATAAAAATATGGCATTTTTACTGCACGGCTATATTCTATACCCGACCAGTCGCGTCCGCGGGATTTCTTTTTGGGAGCCTGGACTTTAACTTCGCTTTCTTTTTTGGGATTGTTTTTAAAAAATACCATTATAATTGCACAAACAACTGCAAGAATAAGAGCAACCAAACGATATGAAGTGCGGTAGCCAAAGGCACCTGATTCTATTATGGGGGTTACAACCTGAATTGCAATTGCTCCGCCTATTCCGTTAGCCGCAAGAACCGCACCCATTATGGTGCCTTTGCTTTCAGAGCACCAACGGTTAACAATTGCACCAACCATTGTGGTTGTTGTCCATGAAAGACCAAGACCTAAAAATATTCCGCCTAAATAAAAAGCAAAAACATTTGTTGCAAAGGAATATATAAGCTGTGATGAAATAAGGCAGAAGAAACCTGCAAAAATAAGTTTCTTTGGCCCAAATTTGCCAATGAGTGCACCAAAGAAAATGTTTATAACTGCGGTAGTTATAAAACGCATACTATCGTTTATAGAAAAAAGCCCCCTATCGATACCCAGAGCTTTGGTTACAGGAGCTATGTAAAGACTTTTTGGTGAACTGCAAAAGCCAAGACATATCATAACCATCAAAAACGACAGTGCAACTATAACCCACTTATAGTCGAATTTTTTGTTTTTTGAATTAGATAATGGTGAATTTTCATTCGTTTTATAACATCCCCTTTTTATTATATAGGTTAATTATACCACTAAAATACCTGAAATTCTATATTAAAAACTAATTAAAAACTAAAAAAAGAAGAAAAAATTGTATAAAAAAGACAAAAACACAGTGAAATGCTTTTTTATCACTGTGTTTTTTAAAAATCAAAAGTTTCCCCCTATTATATCGGATTTTTCAAA
>JAGBXL010000234.1 GCA_017629325.1 Clostridia bacterium
AACCTGGCAAAAAAATCGCAGGAGTTTATCCAAAGCAATATGTCTGGCGGATTAAAGCTATACACAAGCTTTCGAAACGGTAAGTGCTCAAAAAACAGCTTTTTAGACGATTACGCATTTTATATTACAGCCCTTATAGAGCTTTATAACTCAACACTTGATAAAAATTATCTTGAAAAGGCGGAAAAATTCTGCAAAGAAACAGTAAGGGTATTTATGGATAATGAAAACGGAGGTTTCTATCTTTCCGCTTCAAAAAACACAGAACTCTTTATAAATCCAAAGGAAACTTATGATGGAGCAATTCCAAGTGGAAATTCTGTTATGACTTATAATTTTGTGAGGTTATATGGAATCACACAAAGTAATAAATATAAAGAACTTCTGGAAAAACAGATGGATTTCATGTCTGCCAGGACTCATGAATATCCTTCTGGAAACAGTATGTTTTTAATTGCAAAGATGATATATGAAGATGATATACCTCATATTACCATTGTGCTAAAAGACCACGCGGATTTAAATAAAATAATAGAAAAACTTCCCCTTTTAGCAAATGTATCAGTGGTGGAAGAAAACATAGAATATCCTCTTTTAAATAATAAAACAACCTTTTATGTATGCCAAAATCGCAATTGTCTGCCGCCTGTCAATACACTTGAAAATCTGTAAACAGTATAATGGTAATAGTTATAATCAAAAAGAGTACCCCTCATGTGAAATGCAACATTTTGTGTAGACGGCAGACTGTGGTAAATAATAATAAATTTTAAGCAACATACTGACATCGCATTTCTTGTGGTGTCAGTTTTATTCTATATAAAATATACTTCGTTTCCAACACCGCAATCCTCCATAGATATCATGATTATGCCAATTTTATAAGAAGCTTTAAAAAAAGTGTTGGCGTATCCCCCGGAAAATACGCTATGTACAATTAAAATGTCATAATTTAGACCTTGCATAACTAAATTTTTTATATCTATTTAATATTGAAATAAGAATTTTAAAGTGCTATAATTTTTTATTATAAATAAATTTAGGAGGGGTTTTACAAATGAAAAAAATTAAATCCTTTTTTAATGAACGCGGAATTTCACTCTCAAGCAAAAAATATTTTGTAGATGCTTTTTCCGCTATGGCTATGGGGCTTTTTGCGTCCCTTTTAATAGGCACAATCTTTAAAACAATAGCCACCCACACGGGAATTGAGTTCTTTATGAAAATGAGCACATACTGTACCCAGGTGCAAGGCAGTGCAATGGCAATTGCCATAGGCACAAGCCTAGGGGCTAGCGGACTTCTTTTATTTTCTCTTTGTGTTGTTGGTGCCTGTGCAAATGAATTTGGTGGTCCTCTTGGCACATTTATAATAACTCTTCTTTCATGCGAAATAGGAAAATTAGTGTTTAAAAGAACTAAAGTAGATATTCTCGTTACCCCAACGGTAGTTGTTGCAGTTGGTGTTTATATTTCGTTTTTAATAGGTCCCGGAATAAGCTACATAATGGATATATGCGGAAAAACAATTATGACCTTTACAGAGCTTGAGACTTTATGGATGGGAATGCTGGTTTCCGCATCTGTGGGTATTGCTCTCACTCTTCCCATAAGCTCTGCCGCTATTTGTGCCTCAATCGGTCTTGTTGGCTTGGCAGGTGGTGCTGCAACAGCGGGCTGCTGTGCTCAGATGGTTGGCTTTGCTTTTATGAGCTTTAAAGAAAATAAATGGAGCGGTCTTGCTGCACAGGGTATAGGCACATCAATGCTCCAAATGGGTAATATCTGTAAAAACCCAAGAATATGGATTCCAC
>JAGBXL010000235.1 GCA_017629325.1 Clostridia bacterium
TCTTCAAAATTACATTCAACCGTAACCGCTTCGCCCGATTTTGAAAGCTCTTCAAAAAGCTTGCGGAAGGTGTCGCAATTATAGCTGCACTTATTTTCTTTTAAAAGATTTTCTTTCTGGCAGATGCGGTTATAGAATGAAAGGGTTTCGTTATTTTCAGCCGTTATGATTTCGGTTATAAATTTACTTCTTATAAATTTAAACCCATCGGCCTCAAAATCGGAAACAAGCTTTGCACAAAAAAGCTCTGCACCCTGATATACAGGTGAAAGAAGCATTGACATTTCGTCTATTTCATATCTTACAAGCTCTATTATTTTGTTATTTTGATTTTTAATAGCTTTTTGAATTTCTTTTGCTGTCATAATTCCACCTCGCAATTTTTTGTGGGGTTATTTTAATTACGATTTAATTTGTGTTGCAACAAGACTCTCACCGCAATATTTTTCACGAAGCTTGGGCTTTTCTATTTTGCCGGTTGCATTACGGGGTACATCGGCAAAAATGATTTTGTGAGGTCTTTTATAACGAGGAAGCTTTTTGCAGAATGTGTTTATATCTTCTTCTGTGCAGTTTATTCCCTCTTTTATTTGAATAATTGCCGCCGCAATTTCACCAAGACGGCTATCGGGAAGACCTATAACTGCAACATCGTTTATGGCATCGTGAGCTCTTAAGAAGTCTTCTATTTGAACGGGATAAAGGTTTTCGCCTCCGCTTATGATAACATCTTTTTTACGGTCAACAAGATAGATAAAGCCTTCTTCATCTTCCATAGCCATATCTCCGGTATAGAGCCAGCCGTCTTTAAGCACCTCGGAGGTTGCTTTTTCGTCTTTATAATAGCAGGTCATAACACCGGGGCCTTTGAGGGCGAGTTCACCAACATCGCCTTTTTGAACTTCTTCTCCGTTGGAATTTATGATTTTGGTTTCCCAGCCATAGCCTGCTTTACCGATGGCACCTACTTTATGTATGTTTTCAACACCAAGATGAACGCTGCCGGGTCCTATTGATTCAGAAAGACCGTAGTTTGTGTCGTAGGCATGATTTGGAAAAATTGCTCTCCAGCGTTTGATGAGTGATGGAGGAACGGGCTGTGCACCAATGTGCATTAAACGCCACTGAGAAAGCGAATAGCCCGATATATCTATTTCGCCACTATCGATGGCATCTAAAATATCCTGTGCCCATGGAACAAGAAGCCATACTATTGAGCATTTTTCGTTTGAAACTGCTTCCATAATTGTTTTTGGTTTTACACCCTTTAATAAAACTGCACGGCTACCTGAAACGAGTGAGCCGAACCAGTGCATTTTTGCACCTGTGTGATAAAGAGGGGGAATACATAAAAACACATCTTCGTGAGTCTGTTCATGGTGCTTTTGCTCAACTATTGCAGCATGCATGAGGCTTTCGTGATTATGAAGAATTGCTTTTGGAAAACCTGTTGTGCCCGATGAAAAATAAATTGCTGCATCGTCTTTATCTGTTAATTCAATATCGGGTGCAATGCTGGAAAAGTTTGTTGCAAGGTGAAGATAATTTTCGGTAAATGAAGGACAGCCATCGCCAACATAAAAAAGGATTTTTACATTGGGAATGGAATCGTATATCTCTTCCATTCTGCCTACAAATTCGGGACCGAAAAATAGTGCATCAACATCGGCAAGGTCCAGACAATATTTGATTTCATCAGATGTGAAGCGGAAGTTAATTGGAACTGCCAGAGCACCCGCTTTTAAAATTCCAAAGTATATTGGAAGCCACTCAAGACAGTTCATCATGAGTATGCCTACCTTATCGCCTTTTTTGACACCGCGGCTTATTAAAAGGTTTGCACAGCGGTTTGCTTTTTCTTCAAAAACACCCCAGGTGATTTCTCTGCGGTATTCCTGAGAATATCCGGGCTCAATGAGTTCGTATTCTTTCCATGTAACTCTTCTTATTTCTCTGACCTCGGGGTTAATTTCAACAAGAGCCGTTTGATTGGGATATTTTTCGGCGTTTTTCTTAAGATAATTTATTATAGGCACTTTAAATACCTTCTTTCTTTGGTTATAAATCAGTTAAATTACATTTTACCTCAAATAGTGCAAAAAATCAAGAGTAAGATTATTTGCCATTAAAATAGGTAAACACATTTTTTGCAGTGAGTTTATCTATTCCGGGAACAGCTTCTATTTCCTCGAGGGTTGCATCTTTTATTCTCTTTACACTGCGAAAGGTTTTGAGGAGTAGCTTTGCCTTTTTCTCCCCTACGCCTTTTATATCTTTTAATTCTGTTTTCAGCACTAAGCCCTGGCGGAGCTTTCTGTGATAGGAAATCGCCCTTCGGTGCATTTCGTCCTGAATATTTGTTAGAAGCATAAATGCTTCGCCAGATTTATCTATTAAAATTTTTCCGTTTGGTGAAATAAGTCCTTCCGTGCGGTGTTTATCATCTTTAACTATGCCAAACACTGCAATATCGAGATTATATGATTTTATAAGAGGTACGATTGTATCTACATGACCTTTTCCGCCGTCCAGAAAGATTACATCGGGAAAAGGAAGGAAGGCTCCCTCTTTTGATTTTTCCATTTCCATAAGACCGCGTTCTATTCTTCGGGAAATAACTTCTTTCATGCAGGCGTAATCGTCTTGCCCGTCAACATATTTTATTTTAAAATTGCGGTATTTTTCTTTGTTTGCCCTGCCGTTTGTGTAGGTTACCATTGCTCCTACCTTTGCTTTGCCTGAAAGATTGGATATATCGTAGGCTTCTATATTAAGCGGAGGATTTTTTAAAGACAAAAGCTTTTGGAGCTTGGTTAATGCATTATCTTTAAATGAGATATCTCTCATTATTTTGAGTTGTCTTTCGCTATGCTGCTTTTTGGCATTGGCACAAATCATATTTATAAGCTTTAACTTATCGCCTATTTTTGGGACTGTTATTTTAACCTGACGGCCTGTTTTTGAAGAAAGCCAGTTTTCAATAAGCTCGGTTTCGGCAATTTCATATTGCAGATAAATTTGATGAGGAATAAAAGATGAGGTTTCATAGTATTGTGATATAAAATCGGAAAGCACCTCACCGCCTGTTAAATCGTCGGTACCCGATAAAAAATAGTGTTCCTCGCCAACGATTTTACCCGAGCGTACAAAAAAGACAACAACACAGCTTGTGTCGTTGGCACTAAAGAGTGCCATTGCGTCGCAATCGGACCCTGTGGCAGAAACTATTTTTTGCTTTTCGGAAAGCATTGATACTGAATTTATGCGGTCGCGGTAGCTTGCGGCAGATTCAAAATCAAGATTTGCGGCTGCTTCTTTCATTTTTTCAGTTAAAAGATTTATGATATCGTTATAGTTGCCATTTAAAAACGAAATAATATTTTTAACAGATTTTGTGTATTCTTCTTTTGAAACCAAGCCGGCACACACCCCGCCGCACTTTCCCATTTGGTGATATAGGCAGGGGCGGTCGGTAAGCTTACCTTCTGTAAGAAACTTTTTACATCTTCTTAAAGGGAAAATATCTGCAATGAGTTCAAGAACTTCTTTAATATTAAAATTGCTGCAATAAGGGCCGAAATATTTTGCGTTATCTCTTATTACACGCCTTGTCATAAAAACTCTGGGGTAATCTTCGTTAGTTGTTATTTTTATAAAAGGATAGGTTTTATCATCTTTTAAAAGAACATTATATTTTGGCATATTTTCTTTTATAAGATTGTTTTCTAAGATAAGAGCTTCTTCTTCGCTATCGGTTATTATATAGTCAAAATCAGCAATGTTTTCAACAAGTTTTTTTACCTTAAGTGAATGCTTATTGCCTTTAAAATATTGACGGACACGGTTTTTTAAAATCTTGGCTTTGCCAACATATATGATTTTTCCCTCAGCATTTTTCATTATATAAACTCCGCTTTTATTGGGAAGCGTTTTTAATTTTTCGTGAATATTATTCATAAGCATATCACCTCTTTTTGATTTTATTATAGAAAAAAACCCTGCAATTATTTTATGCAGGGTGAAATTTATTAAACTTAAACCATTTGAGCAAAATTTGATGTTATAAGCTCAACAAGACCTTCAACAGCTTCTTTTTCATCATCGCCTTCAGCAGATATGGTAACTGTTATTCCTTTGGTGATGCCAAGTGATAAAACACCAAGAAGGCTTTTTGCATTTACTTTTCTTTCATCACGAGCAATTGAAATCATTGATTTATATTCGTTTGCTTTCTGTATGAAAAAAGTGGCGGGACGGGCGTGTAAGCCAACCTGATTTTGAACTGTAACTTCCTTTATAAACATATTAACTCTCCTTTTATTTTGAAAAAGAACTTAAAGCCGAAATTCGATATATTTGTAACATAATAATACTAGAAAAAAATCGTAAAGTCAACAATGATTTATAAATTTGGCAAACTTGTTAAAATTATTTAATTAAAGGTGTGATTTTTAGAATATTTTACAATTATGTCGAAACTAAAATTACCTGCAAACAAATCTCTTGCATAAGAGGGCAAAAAATGATATAATAAATTATATTATTCACAAAACAAACATATAGAAGCAGGTGCAGATATTGTTAAACCGAAAAAAATGGATTATTCTTGGCTCTAATAGTGATGAAGCTTTAAGAATAAGCAAAAAATATAACATCTCACCGCTTATTGCATCGGTAATTTTAAACAGACAGATTACAAGTGATGAAGACATTGGTCATTATATTTTAAAAGACGAGTCTTTATTTTACGACCCTTTTTTATTAACAGATATGCAAAAAGCTGTTGATTTTATAAAAAAGGCTGTTTCAAAAGGCACAAAAATTGCTGTTTTTGGCGATTATGATGTTGACGGAATCACATCTACCTATATTGTTTATGACTATCTTAAATTAATAGGTGCAGATGTTTTATACTATATTCCCGACCGTGCCGACGAAGGCTATGGTATCAGCCAAGGTGCCATTTCTTATTTAAAGGAAAAGGGCGTTGGTCTTATTATAACGGTTGATGTTGGAATTACTGCCACAGATGAAACAGAATTTGCCAGAAAAAACGGTGTTGATATTATAATTACAGACCATCACACACCAAAGGAAACCCTACCCGATGCAGTTGCGGTTATAAACCCTAAAACAGAGGGAAATAGGTATCCCAACAAGGATTTAGCGGGAGTTGGAGTGGCATACAAGCTTGTGTATGCTCTTTCAGGGTGCGACAAAAAAATAATGGAAAGATATTCAGAGGCAGCCGCAATAGGCACAATTGCCGATATGGTGGCTTTAAAAGACGAAAACAGATTTATTGCAGCCTTTGGGCTTGAAAGACTTAAATCAACAGACAATATTGGTTTATTATCGTTAATGGAAGTTGCCGGAATAGAAAAAAACCATATTTCATCATCGGGCATAAGCTTTAGCATAGCACCTCGTCTTAATGCCGCAGGAAGAATTGCTTCGGCATCTCTTTCGGTTGAACTCCTTCTTGAAAAAGACAAAATAACTGCCATGGAAATTGCATCAAGGCTTGATGATGACAACAAAAACCGCCAGACGACTGAACAACAGATAATGGCAGAGGCAGAAGAAATTATAAATAACAAAAAGCTTTATAATGACGATGTTATTGTTGTGGCAAAAGAAGGCTGGCATCATGGAGTTATTGGAATTGTGTCGTCGAAGATAACAGAAAAATATTATAAACCCAGCACTGTTATTTCAATAAATGATGACGGCACTGCAAAAGCTTCAGGAAGAAGCATTGCAGGATTTAATCTTTTTGATGCACTCTCAAACTGCAGCACCCATCTGACCAAATTTGGCGGTCATGATTTGGCGGCAGGCTTTAGCCTTGATGAAAAAAACATAGATTTATTCAGAGAAGCCATAAATAAATATGCCAAAACTATTATGACAGAAGATATACTCACACCAAAACTCATTATTGACGCTGTGATAACACCTGAAGATGTGAGCTGTAAAGTTGCCGAAGAATTAAGCATTTTAGAGCCATTTGGAATTGGAAATAAAACCCCTGTTTTTTGTGTTGAAAACGCACTGGTTACATCGATAAGAACACACAAATCGGGAAAGCATGTGTTTATGACACTTGAAAAAGGCAGGAAAAGCTTTGAAGCTCCCGCATTTAATATGGGTGAAAATATGGGTGATATTATTCCCGGTGAACAAATAAGCGTTGCAGGAACAATTAACATCAATACTTTCCGCGGAGTAGATAACGTTCAATTTGTTATTAAAGACTTTAAAGAATGTGATAAGGGCTTTATAACGGAAGAAAGCCTACGTTTTATTTTTATTAACATTAAGAATTATGTAAGCAAAAATATATTTAAAATTAAAATTCCAGAACTAAAGGAAAAAATCAGACTCGGCGGATTTAATATGGGTATAGGTAAAATCAAAACTGCACTTAATATATTTAAA
>JAGBXL010000029.1 GCA_017629325.1 Clostridia bacterium
TCTACATTATTTAAATGCTCGGGAATTTTTGCGTGAGTATCGAAGCTATCTACAACATTGAAATATTTGGCAAATTCAGGTGTTTGGACGGGCAGATCGGTTGCACTGCCACCGCAGAGTATTAAAACGTCTATTTTGTCTTTCATTTTAACAAGTTCGTCTATGTGGTAAACAGGCACGCCCTCGGTTAAAATTTTAACGTTTTCAGGGCTTCTGCGTGTGAAAACTGCCACCAAATCCATATCGGGATTCTGCATTATTGCACACTCAACTCCCCTACCGAGATTACCATAACCTAAAATGCCTATTTTCATTATATATCGCTCCTTCAAATGTGTATTTGGGTATTATTCATCAAAATTGTGTCCGCACTTTGGACAGTATTCAAAGTCTTTATCAAGCTTCATACTGCATTTTGGACACTGTTTTTTATTAACAAGTTCATTAAAGTTTTCTTGCATATCATCTCTTTTTTCTGTGAGTGATGAGATTTTCTCACACATTTTTTTGATTTCGTCTGTGATATCTTCTTCGTCGCCTGCATTATACACAAGCTTACCAATATTTTTAAAAGTTTCTTCAATTTCGGAATTGATTTCCACAAGCTTATATTTGAGCTTTGCTATTTCTAACACACTTTCAGATGTTTCCTTTGTTTTTTGTGCTGCAATTGTGAAACCCTTTTTAATTTTTGAAAAATCAATTTTCATAAATAGCATCTCCTTTTAAATTATATATTATAATTATAAATTTTTTAAACGTTCGAGATAATTTTTGAATTTGTCTTCAGTTGCATTGCTTCCCGGGTTATAATATTTCTTATCTTTCAAACTATCGGGCAGATATTGCTGCTTTACATAGTTTCCCGGGTATGAATGAGGGTATTTATAGCCTATGGCATTGCCAAGCTTTTGTGCACCTAAGTAGTGTCCGTCTTTTAAATACGATGGGATATCACCTGCATTCCCGCTTCTTATATCAGAGAGGGCATCGTCAATGGCACAAATTGCTGCATTAGATTTTGGCAGACAGGAAAGAAAGATTACAGCTTCGGCAAGGGGTATTCTTGCCTCGGGGAAACCAAGCTGAAGTGCAGAATCTACACAGGATTTTGTTACACTTATTGCAGTTGGATATGCAAGCCCTATATCTTCGGCAGCTATTACAAGAAGACGGCGGCATATTGAAATTAAATCTCCACCCTCTATAAGTCTTGCAAGATAGTGTATTGCCGCATCAGGATCGCTACCTCTTATTGATTTTTGAAAGGCACTTAAGGCATTATAGTGGCTATCGGCATCTTTATCAAAGAAAAATGCAGATTTTTGAGTTACGGAAAGAGCATCTTCCTTTGTTATGGAAAGTTCATCGGATAAAGGCGAAACTTTCATTTTAACGCACATTTCAAGAGCCGTTAGAGCTTTTCGCACATCACCGTAGCTCGCTAAAGCCAGATGGTCTATAACTTCTTCTTCTATCATAACTTTATTTTTGCCGTAGAGCTTTGGAAGATGAGATGAAGCACGGGTAAGAGCTTTTTTTATATCTCCCGCCTCTATGGGCTTAAATTCAACAACGGTGCATCTGGAAAGTATTGCATTATACACATAAAAATAAGGATTTTCTGTTGTGCTTGCAATAAGAGTTATGCTACCGTTTTCTATGTATTCCAGAAGAGATTGCTGCTGTTTTTTATTAAAATTCTGAATTTCATCGAGATATAAAAGCACTCCGCCTCTTGTTTCAAAAGAATCAAGGTCGGCTGCTATTTCTTTTATATCTTTAGTTGAAGCATTGGTGGCATTTAGCTTATATAGTTTCTTACCGCATACAGAGGCACATATATTTGCCACAGTTGTTTTTCCTGTTCCCGAGGGACCATAGAAAACCATATTGGGAATACTTCCTGATTTTACAAGATTTGTTATAAGCTTGCCTTCGCCTATTATATGAGTTTGCCCTACAACATCGTCTATTGTTTGTGGTCTCATTATATCTGCCAACGGTCTCAACGGGATCACCTCTTTTGGAATTTAATTTTTAAACAAAAGGCGGAGCATAGCTCCGCCTATGCTTTTAAATTATTAGTTCAAAGCAAAATTCAAATATATTTCTTATTTATAAAGAGGATATTTGTCGGTAAGTTTTTTAACTCGTTCTACGATTTCGTCTTTCTTTTCTTCAAATGAATTGATTGTGAGAGCGATTAAAGACGCAATTTCTTTCATGTCTTCTTCTTTCATTCCTCTTGATGTTACGGCAGGTGTGCCGATTCTAACACCGCTTGTTACAAATGGGCTTGCAGTTTCAAAAGGAACTGTGTTTTTATTAACTGTGATGCCAACTTCATCGAGCATGTGCTCTGCATCTTTACCTGTTACATCTTTATTTCTTAAATCGATGAGCATAAGGTGGTTATCGGTGCCGCCTGAAACAAGGTTAAAGCCTTCTTCTATGAGAGCCTCGGAAAGAGCCTTGGCATTTTTAACAACCTGTGTTTGATATGCTTTAAATTCATCGGTAAGTGCTTCTTTAAAGCATACTGCTTTTGCTGCAATAATATGCATTAAAGGTCCGCCCTGAATACCAGGGAACACTGCTTTATTTATGAGCTTTGCGTGTTCTTCTTTGCACATTATCATACCGCCACGTGGACCACGGAGGGTTTTATGAGTTGTGGTGGTTACAAAATCTGCATAAGGAACAGGATTGGGGTGAAGACCTGCAGCAACAAGACCTGCAATGTGGGCAATATCTACCATAAGGTATGCACCGCATTTTTTGGCAATTTCAGAAAGTCTTTCAAAATCTATAATTCTGGGGTATGCACTTGCACCTGCAACAATAAGCTTTGGTTTATTTTCCATAGCAAGCTTTTCGATTTCGTCGTAGTCGATAAGGCAGGTATCTTTTGCAACACCATAGGGAATTATGTTATAATATTTACCTGAAATATTAACGGGACTACCATGAGAAAGGTGTCCGCCATGAGAAAGGTTCATACCAAGAACTGTGTCGCCAGGATTTAAAACTGCAAAAAATACTGCAAGATTTGCCTGAGCGCCTGAATGAGGCTGAACGTTTGCATGGTCGCAGCCAAAAATTTCTTTTACTCTTTCAATGGCAAGATTTTCTACGACATCTACACATTCGCAACCGCCATAATATCTTTTGCCGGGATAACCTTCGGCATATTTATTTGTAAGAGGTGTGCCCATTGCTTCGATAACAGCATTTGAAACAAAATTTTCGCTCGCAATAAGCTCGATTTTATTTCTTTGTCTACTAACTTCCATTTCAATCGCAGAGGCAACCTCCGGGTCTATTTTTTTGATTTCTTCTGTTGTGTACATCTTAAATACCTCCTATTTTTTCACATATATAACATTATACAATTATTTTACATATTTTTCAATACCTATAATAAAAAATATTTATCAAAAAACTTATTGAAAGAAACTAATGTTTATGTTATACTTATAAAAAGTATTTATACTAAATCTCTTTTTAAGGAGAACAGATATGGCGTCTTTCGTGAGAGCATTCAGTGCTCTTTGTCAGCAGTGCAATAAAAGATTTCAGATAGCGGAGCGTTTTTGCACAACTATTAATCTTGATATTGAAGGCTTTGAAAAGGAAAAATTTGAAGATGGCAGCTTAAACAGGATAGTTTGTCCTTATTGCAATACAGAATTCACCTTTGAAATTAGTATGATTGTGTTTAGCCAGAATATGAAAATTGCCTGCATTGTTGACCAGAACATTGATACCAAAGAAATAACATCCTTAAAAAGTCCGCCATATATTTTGTTTCCCGAAGATTTTACATACAGATGCGTGAGATACATTGACGAAGCAAGAGAAAAGCTTAGAATAATAAAGCACGGGTGCGATGATTTTATTATTGAATATATAA
>JAGBXL010000236.1 GCA_017629325.1 Clostridia bacterium
AGCGGTGCCTCCGCCATAACAGTTCACCCCAGAACAAGAAAAATGTTTTATTCGGGTGTTGCCAAAAGAAGCCTAATTTCTGATGTAAAAAAAGCGGTATCCATACCCGTTATCGGTAACGGTGATATAATAGATGCCAAAAGTGCTGCCGATATGTTTGATGAAACAAACTGCGATGCGGTAATGGTTGGCAGAGGCAGTCAGGGTAATCCTTTTATATTTGCTCAAATAAATGAATACATGGAGTCGGGCTTGGTTAAAACTCATATATCAGCCCCCAAAAAACTTGAATATATGAAAGAACACATAGAGCTTTTAATAAAATTAAAAGGCGAATATGTAGGCGTTAGAGAAGCCCGAAAACACATTGCGTGGTACACAAAGGGAATGCACGCGGGTGCAACATTCAGGGCGGAAATATTTAAAACTTCCACCCGTGAGAACCTTATATCAATGATAGATGAATATAAAAAATTTATTTTGGAAAGGGAAGAATTATAATGAAAAAATCCGGCAAAATAATGGCAGTTTGCTTTTCTCTTGCGGCAATAGCTGCAGCTGCGGGAATTATTTATTTAAGTACAAATGAATCCGAAAAGAAATATGCATGCATTTATGAGGACGGAAATCTAATTCACAAAATAAACCTTTCAGATGTTGAAAAGCCCTACACGGTTACTGTTGGAAGCAATGTTATTCTTGTTGAAAAAGGTCAGGTTTCTATGAGTGATGCCGATTGTCCTGATGGTCTTTGCATAAAGCAGGGTGCAATAACAGGCGATGCCCGCCCGATTGTTTGCCTTCCCAATAATGTTGTTGTAAAGCTTACTAACGATGAAAAAGACATTGATGCAATAGCTGGTAACTAAAATGAAAAGAACAAAACATTTTTATTTAGTTTTAATATCAGTAATGGCGTCGCTTTCTCTGGGGCTTTATGCTTTAGAGAGCCTCATACCGCCAATAGTTGCTGTTCCGGGAGTGAAGCTTGGGCTTGCAAATGTTATAACGCTTATATGTATATATATTATCGGAACAAAGCATGCTTTAGCAGTTCTTCTTTTAAGAATATTTTTATCGGCAATGCTCTTTGGTCAACCGGTATCCCTCACTTTTAGCTTGTTTGGAGGGCTTCTTTCGTTTTTTGCTATGGCAGTTTTAAAAAGGTTTTTATGCGAAGAAAATATATGGGCAATAAGCGTTTTCGGAGCATTTTTTCATAATTTAGGGCAGATAATTGCAGCAGTAATAATAACAAGCGAGCTTTCTGTGGCATATTATTTTCTTGTTCTTATCATATCTTCGGTTATAACAGGTGTGTTTACGGGAATATGTGCAGGGTATGCAGTAAGGAAACTAAAAAAATTGAATTTAGGTGTATAAAATAAGCCCAGAAGGATAAATAATAAACTTGTCAGCCGTCAGAAAAATTTCTGACCGGTTTTATTATAAAAAAGTGAACCTCCATACTTCTTTTCTTGTGGTATGGAGGTTCACTTTTTTGAAACAAGCAAAATTGCACACGCCTTGCGTGCAATTTCCTATGTTATAAAATAACAAACCCTTATTGGCGGTTTTGTTGTTTTTGTGGTTTTATATCTTGATTAAATTTTAACATTGTGATAAACTAATAAGGATAGTACCCCAATGGCTAAAATTCACATATAGAAAGGAAGCATAAAAATGAGTGAAGAATGCACACACAATTGTGAAACCTGCTCTGCAAATTGTTCTTCAAGAAAAGAAGATCCCCAGAGCTTTATAGAAAAACCAAACCAAATGAGCAAAATTGGTAAGGTTATAGGTGTTGTAAGCGGTAAAGGCGGAGTTGGTAAATCTCTTGTAACTTCTCTTCTTGCCGTAAATATGAAAAGAAAAGACTATAACACATCTATTTTAGATGCAGATATAACAGGTCCTTCAATTCCAAAAGCTTTTGGCTTAAAAGAGAAAGCTCAGGCAAATGAATTTGGTCTTCTTCCTGTAAGAACAAAAACAGGAATAGATGTTATGAGTATAAATCTTCTTTTAGAAAATGATACCGACCCTGTTGTATGGAGAGGTCCTGTTATCGGCGGAACTGTTAAACAGTTCTGGACAGATGTTATCTGGGATACAGAATATATGTTTATTGATATGCCTCCCGGCACAGGCGATGTTCCCCTCACGGTTTTCCAGTCTATCCCCGTAGATGGAATAGTTATTGTTACATCACCCCAGGAGCTTGTTTCAATGATAGTTGGAAAAGCTGTTAAAATGGCACAGCTTATGAATGTTCCGATTATTGGTATAGTTGAGAATATGTCTTATTTCAAATGTGAAGACTGTGGCAAAGAGCACAAAATCTATGGTGAAAGCCATATTGAAGAAATCGCAGCAGCACACGGCATCGAAAACTTAAGCCGCCTACCTATAAATCCTAAAATTGCGGCGGGTGTTGATGCAGGTCTTATTGAACTTTATGAGGGCGACTGGCTCGATAATATGACAGATGCTATTGAAAAGCTTTAAGGAATAACGCTATGACAAAAACAAATGCAATGCGTATGCTCGATAAGGCAAAAATACCTTATGAAGCTTTAGAATACACGGTAGATGAAAGCGACCTTTCGGGAGTTACAATCGCAAAAACTGTTGGCTTAGATTGCAGCATGGTTTTTAAAACCCTTGTTGCAAAGGGAGATAAAACAGGGCCTATTGTTATGTGTATTCCTGTTGATAAGGAAATTGACCTGAAAAAAGCAGCGTCCCTTTCGGGTAATAAAAAAATAGAAATGATTCATGTTAAAGACCTTTTAAGTCTCACGGGTTATATTCGCGGCGGTTGTTCTCCTGTTGGAATGAAGAAAAAGTTTCCAACCTATTTTAATGATAGCTGCCAAGCTCATGAGAAAATAACAGTAAGTGCAGGAGTTAAAGGCTGTCAGCTTCTTGTTTGTGTAAAGGAACTTATAGAATATACATCAGCCACAGTATGCGATCTTATAAAAAAAGAGGAATGAGAAAAAGATGACAAATAAACTTAAGAAATTTGTTTCCATAATAGCACTTGTGTGTGTGTTTGTATCTTTTGCAGCTTGTTCAAACGGAAATATTGATACAACCGACATCACAAAGGAAGAAAAAAGCGGGTATGTAAAAGGAAACAGAATTGAGCCCGATTTTTCAAATGTTAAAATCCGAAAAGCATCAAATAAGGTTATAAAATGTAAAACAGAAGAAGAATTAATAGCGTGTCTTGAAGCTTTTGCAAATCCCAATGCAAATGAATTTGATGCGATTTCAATTCTTGGTGAATTTCGCTTTGATATGCCTTATAATAAGCTTAGAGAAACAATGTATACTGCAGCAAAAAACTGGCAGTCGGTTATTGTTAATAAGGTTGGACCTGCGTGTAAGGTAGATATTAAGCTTAAAAGTAAAACACCTATTGAATTATCAAGTGAAACAGTTAAACAGTGGAATAAAGAATTTGATAGTGAGCTACAGGCATATACTAATGTTAAATGTGAAGTTTCCACTATTTATGCTGTAAACACCAAGAACTTCAGTTTTGATATTGTAAAGCTTGATGGAGTTTGGTATCTGGCAAACAGCGGCACAATAAATAAGCTGCAGGAAATAATTACAACACATATTTATAATTAACATCAAAAACCCGAAGCATTGTTATATGTTTCGGGTTTTCTTACATATAATTTTGTGTAAAATTAACAGAATACATCTATTGAAATATTTTGTCGTTTTTGTTATAATATTATATTATCCATAGTAAAGAAGGTGCCGGTATGACGGGAGAAGCAGTTGTAATTAGTGTATGCGGCAATGAAGCAACAGTTAAAATTTCAAAGTCTTCCGCCTGCGGTCATGACTGTGCATCATGCAAGGCTTGTTCAAACCCAAGCTATGAGATAAGCGTAATAAATAAAATCGGTGCAAATGTTGGCGATAAGGTTTTAATTGAAACCAAAACCTCAAAAGTTTTATTTGCAAGCTTTCTTCTTTATATTTTGCCCGTGTTTATGCTTATAATAGGGGCGGTAGTCCTGGAAGAAAACCCAATGGGGCTATGGAGTGTTTTTGTTTTTATCTCGATGGCTTTAGTGTGGCTTTTAATTATAAAGCTAACAAACAAAAAGCTAAAAATAAAAAATGAAATAGTAGCATTTAATCAGAAGGATTGATTATATGAAAAAAATAAATATAGTAACAGGGCACTATGGCAGCGGTAAAACCGAGTTTGCCATAAACTATGCTCTTAAATTAAAAGAATCTCACGGCTCGTCGGTTATATGTGATATGGATATTGTGAATCCATATTTTCGCACCAACGATGCAGTTTCGTTTTTAAAAAATGAGGGGGTAAGTGTAATTGCTCCCGAATATGCAAACACAAATCTGGATTTGCCCAGTCTTCCAAGTGATATTATTTCGGTGTTTTCTGAAAATTCGCCCCCATCTGTTTTAGATGTTGGCGGCGATGACGACGGAGCAATTGCACTAGGTCAGTTTTATCCTTACCTTTCAAAAGAAGACTACGAAATGTTTTTTGTTATAAATGCCCTTCGCCCCGACACCTCATCGGCAGATGGCATTATAAAGCTTATAAAAGATATTGAATATGTTTCAAGATGCAAGGTAACATCTCTTGTTAATAACACAAATTTAAGCTACCTTTCATCTGTTAAAGATATAACAGATTCCATTAGTCTTATAGATGAAGTATCTAATCTTACGGGAATTAAGGTTAAATATATATCGGGCAAAGAAGATATACTCTCTAAATTGCCCGAGGAATTAAAAGAAAAGCTATTTCCCTTAAAGCTCTTTATGCAACTCCCGTTTGATGCATTTGCTTAAAATTATCCGAATAAGCTTCGGTTTAATATAGTTATAAATCTCTTAAAGGAGGCTCTAAATATGGCAAAAGTTAGTTTCAGAGAAGACAGATGTAAGGGCTGCGGTCTTTGTGTTGAAGTTTGTCCTAAAAAAATTGTTAAAATGGCAACCGACAGAATCAATGCAAAAGGCTTTCACCCTGCAACAGTAACAGAGCAGGATAAATGCATAGGTTGTGCTTTTTGTGCTACTATGTGTCCTGACGTTGTAATTGAAGTTGAAAGATAGTACCAAAGGAGGTTTTTTAAGTGAGCAAAGTTTTAATGAAAGGTAACGAAGCTTTAGCAGAAGCTGCAATAAGAGCAGGCTGCCGTCATTTCTTCGGTTACCCAATCACACCTCAAACAGAGGTTAGTGCATACATGGCTAAAAAAATGCCAAAAATCGGCGGCACATTTTTGCAGGCAGAAAGTGAAGTTGCCGCAATCAATATGGTATATGGAGCAGGCGGAGCAGGTGTTAGAGTTATGACAAGCTCCTCATCACCCGGAATAAGCTTAAAGCAGGAAGGTATTTCCTATATTGCCGGTGCAGATGTTCCCTGCGTAATTGTAAATATAGTAAGAGGCGGCCCGGGTCTTGGCGGTATTCAGCCTGCACAGTCCGACTATTTCCAGGCAACAAAGGGCGGCGGACACGGTGATTATCACCTTGTTGTTTTAGCACCCAGCTCAATTCAGGAAATGGTAGATTTAACAAGCGATGCCTTTGACATTGGCGATAAATACAGATGCCCCGTTATGATTATGGGCGACGGTATGCTCGGTCAGATGATGGAGCCTGTTGAATTTAAAGATGCCGATGTATCTAATCTTCCCGAAAAAACATGGGCTACCACAGGCACAGGCATGAAGAGAAAGAAAAACATTATAAATTCTTTATTCCTTGAAGCATCTGAACTTGAAAAGCTTGTTTTAGAGCGTCAGGAAAGATATGCCGAAATTGCTAAAAATGAAGTACGCTACGAGGCGGTAGATGTTGAAGATGCCGATGTTGTTTTAGTTGCCTATGGCACAACCTCGCGTATTGCAAAAACTGCAATGGCAAAAGCAAAAGAAATGGGCTTAAAGGTTGGTATTATCCGTCCTATAACACTCTGGCCCTTCCCATTTGAAGCATTCAATAACGCTTTAAATGGCAAAGACAAAAAATTCCTCTGTGTTGAAATGAGCACAGGTCAGATGATAGAAGATGTTAAGCTTGCAGTAGGCGATAAAGCCGAGGTTCATTTCTTTGGAAGAACCGGCGGTATTGTTCCCACACCAAAAGAAATATTAAATAAAATTATAGAACTTGGAGGTGCAAAATAATGGAAAAAGTTTTTCAAAAACCCCACGCACTCAGCGATGTTCCTTTTCATTATTGCCCCGGCTGTCCTCACGGTATAGTACACCGTCTTGTTGCAGAAGTAATAGACGAACTCGGTATTGAGGGCGATACAATCGGTGTTGCACCCGTTGGCTGTTCTGTTATGGCATACAATTATTTTGAATGTGATATGCAGGAAGCTGCTCACGGCAGAGCACCTGCTGTTGCAACAGGTATAAAAAGAGCTCGTCCCGATAAAGTGGTATTTACATACCAGGGCGACGGCGATTTGGCAGCTATTGGTACTGCCGAAACAGTTCACGTTGCAGCCAGAGGTGAAAATGTAACAACTATCTTTATCAATAATGCAATCTATGGTATGACAGGCGGTCAGATGGCTCCCACAACTCTTCCCGGTCAGGTTACACAAACCTCACCCTACGGCAGAGATGTTAAAACTCAGGGTAACCCAATAAGAGTTAGCGAAATGCTCGCAACTTTAGATGGCCCAGCCTATATCGAAAGAGTAACAGTAGACACAATCCCCCACATCAAGCAGGCAAAAGCTGCTATTAAAAAAGCTTTCCAGATGCAGATAGAGGGCAAGGGCTTCTCGCTTGTTGAAGTTGTATCAACCTGCCCAACAAACTGGGGTATGTCTCCTCAGGAATCATTCCAGTGGATGAGAGACAATATGCTCGTAAAATATCCTTTAGGCGTTTATAAAGACATTACCAAAGAAGAGGAGGCAAAATAATATGACTTATGAAACAATATTTGCCGGCTTCGGCGGTCAGGGCATACTTTTTTCAGGTAAGGTTGTTGCCTATGCAGGAATGATAGAAGGTAAAAATGTATCTCATCTTCCTTCTTATGGTCCCGAAATGCGTGGAGGCACAGCAAACTGCAGCGTTATCGTATCAGACGAACTTGTTGCATCACCTATCATAACAGAGCCCGAGCTTTTAGTTGTTATGAATGGTCCTTCACTTGATAAATTTGAAAATGCAGTTGTTCCCGGCGGAAAAATCTTTATAGATTCAACTCTTATTTCAAGAGAATGTGAAAGAGATGATGTTGAATCTTTCAGAATTCCTGCAACTCAAATGGCAAACGATATGGGTATCCCCAAGCTTGCCAATATGATTATGGTTGGTAAACTTATAAAAGAAACAAATATGTTCACATGGGAGCAGCTCACAGGTGCTGTAACTAAGCTTGTTCCTCCTGCTAAAGCAGCAATGCTTGAAAGCAATATAAAAGCATTAGAAGCAGGATATAACTTCTAAGATTCAGAGAAAAGTGAATAGTGAAGAGTGAATAGAAATGGTTGAAATCCGCACTTTGTGCGGATTTCTTCATTTTCTTTTCTCTTTTCTCTCTTATCTATTCTCTTTTATGCTAAGTTCGCTTTGTCCATTCTGAATCTTTTTTTCTTATTTCCTAACAAAAAGGATTGTAAAAACAAAAGTTTTTACAATCCTTTTTGCTTATATCATATCATTTATGCTTTCTGCATATCTCACCGCCTCCATCGCATCTGCGGCATATTTGTCTGCACCTATCATATCTGCATATTCCTTTGTTAAAACTGCAC
>JAGBXL010000237.1 GCA_017629325.1 Clostridia bacterium
GTATATCCGAAAATGGATTGGTGCCAAAGAAATTTATACCGTCCGCTATGCCATCAATTTACTGATGAGCTATTATTTGGATGAACATTTTGAGCCCGAATACTTAAAGATGGTTTGCGATGTTCAATCGGATGAATATTATATCAATATGATGCGTGCCTGGTATTTTGCAACCGCCCTTGCAAAAAGGTATGAAGAAACTCTGCCTTTTATAGAGAATAAAACTCTGGATTCCTGGACACATAATAAAGCAATACAAAAGGCAGTGGAAAGCCTCAGAATTTCAAAAGAACAAAAACAGTATCTGAAAACCTTAAAAAACGGAGGTAAGCAAAATGGAAAAACTTTTAAAAAGAATTAATGAACTTGCAAAAAAATCAAGAGAAGAAGGTCTTAACGAAGAAGAAAAGAAAGAGCAGGCAGCTCTCAGACAGGAGTATATAAAGAAATTTCGTCAGGGCATGGAAAATACCCTTAGCAATGTGTATATTATGGACGAAAATGGTAATAAAAGAAAAGTTGAAAAGAAAAAATAAAAATAACAAGGAGGCATAAAAGTGGAAAAACAAAGATATTACATCTGCATAGATTTAAAAAGCTTTTTTGCCTCTGTTGAGTGCGTGGAAAGAGGGCTCGACCCTTTAAAAACCAACCTTGTTGTTGCCGATAGCACGCGTACTGAAAAAACAATTTGTCTTGCGGTAACACCTCCTTTAAAGGCATACGGTTTGGGTGGCAGAGCAAGGCTTTTTGAGGTTGTTTCAAAGGTAAGAGAGGCAAATAACATTCGTCGTAAAAATGCTCCGGAACACATTTTCACAGCCGAAAGCTGTAACGATGACGAACTAAAAAAAAGACGCGACCTCTCTATTTCATATATTGTTGCACCTCCACGAATGGCATACTATATGGCATATAGCACAAGGATATATGAGGTTTATCTGAAATATGTCGCCCCTGAGGATATTCACGTTTATTCAATAGACGAAGTTTTCATTGATGCCACATCATATCTTTCTGCCTATAAGTTAGATGCCATATCTCTTGCACGAAAAATAATAAAAGATGTGTTTGAATTAACAGGAATTACCGCAACTGCAGGCATAGGGACAAATATGTTTTTAGCCAAAGTGGCAATGGATATTGTGGCAAAAAAAACCGAGCCCGACCAAAATGGCGCACGAGTTGCATACCTTGATGAAATGAGCTTTAGAAAAACTCTCTGGTCTCACAAACCCATCACAGATTTTTGGCGAATAGGGGCGGGCACTGCAAAAAAACTTGCTTCTGTGGGGCTTTTCACAATGGGCGATATTGCAAAATGCTCTCTTGGTGATGATGATTGCTACTATAATGAGGACCTTTTATATAAGCTATTTGGAATTAATGCAGAGCTTTTAATAGACCACGCGTGGGGGTGGGAGCCATGCACAATAGATGATATAAGAAGCTATAAGCCTTCTGCAAAGTCAATAAGCTCAGGGCAGGTTCTTCATTGCCCATATACTTATGAAAAAACAAAGCTTTTTGTGAGGGAAATGACAGAAGCCCTCACTCTTGACCTGGTGA
>JAGBXL010000238.1 GCA_017629325.1 Clostridia bacterium
GCAGGTCTTATGATTATTCCGGCAGTATTTTCATTCTCGGGCGGCACACCCGAAGCACTTGGCAAAGGTCCAAGCCTTATGTTTGTTACATTACCAAAGGTTTTTGAAAATATGATTGGCGGAACTTTTATTGGTATAGTTTTCTTTCTTTTAGTTCTTTTAGCAGCACTAACATCATCAATTTCTCTTATGGAAACAGTTGTTTCCATTGTGTGCGATAAATTTAAAGTTTCAAGAAAGGTATCTTGCCTCTTGGTATTTGCTTTCTCTGTTGCACTAGGTCTTCTTTCAACATTTGGCTACGGACCTCTTGCTGCAGTAAAAATAATCGGTATGCAGTTCTTAGATTTCTTTGATTTTATAAGCAACAGTGTTTTAATGCCGATTGTAGCATTTCTCACCTGTATTTTTGTGGGCTATATCATAAAACCGTCTGCAATTATTGAAGAAGTTGAGCTTACCGGAAAGTTTAAAAAGAAATCACTTTTCACATTTGTTATAAAATATCTTGCACCGGTGTGTATTGTTCTTATTCTTGTTTCATCGGTTCTCGATGCATTTGGAATTTTTAAAATTTAACATAACCATAAAGCCTGACTGCAAAATGCAGTCAGGCTTTTATAATTATTATAATAAAATAAAAAAATTTGTATATATTTAAAAGAGGTGATTTTATGAATGGTAAAACATATTATCTTTCGGCAAACACAGGTGGGGGATATGTTTCATTTTTTGATGATGTAATCACATCTTATAAAAGGATAATTGTTATAAAAAATGCCCCTCCGGAATACAAAAAATCAATATTTAATAAGATAAAAAACATTTTGGATAAAGAAAATCTAGTATATGATAATATTATTCGTTCCGGCACAGAAAACGAAACAGATGCTCTTTTAATAGATTTTCCTTCAGCTGTAATAGCCGACGAAAATATTATAACAGGTGAAATTCCCCTTCATGCCGATATAATTGATTTTATAAATATTTTAGCTTGCGATTGTGATGAAAAGAAAAATCTTGCATTTTTGCAAAATAAAACAGAGCGTTTAAAAAGAAAAATGATATCGCATCTTTCCGATGCAAAGAAAATTCACGATGAGTGGGAGAAAATTTACATATCTAATTTAGACTTTGATAAAATAAACACGCAGGCAGAAAAAATTATTTCAGATATTTTCAGTGGTATTCCCGATAAAACTGCTGTTTCTGATGATTGCAACAGGTTTTTCGGCACACTTCTTCCACGGGGAAATATAAACTATATAAACGAACTGACAAAAGATTTTAATAAAAGAATATTTATTAAAGGCAGGCCCGGAACCGGAAAGTCAACCATACTCAAAAAATTTAAAGAGTATGCCAAGAAAAAAGGTTATAATACCGAAACATATTATTGCAGTCTGGATACTAAAAGTCTTGATATGGTTATTGTCCGCGAAATTGGGCTTGCCTTTTTTGATAGCACATCTCCCCACGAAATGATGCCTGTATATGATAGCGACACAGTGTTTAATGTATATGAAATCGGCAAAAAAACAAATATAGATGAATACTATTCCGATGAACTTATGATTATTTCAAATAAGTATAACGACGAAATAAAAAAAGCAAAAGAATGCCTCTATACAATGCTTGCATTAAGGGAAGAAACATCAAAGATTATTAAACTTACAAATGAAGATTTAGATGATGTAACAAATAGGATAATAAGTATGGCTTCAATTAAGTAAACATCCCCCGGCTTTTGCCGGGGGATGTTTACTATATATATTCATATTTCAAAATCAAGGCAGCTTCTTGTTTGAGTGTATGGTCTAACCTTACCATTGGCAACCGCAACATGCTCGGGGTGCACTGCATAACCCTTTAAAGCTTCTTCGTTTTCAAAGCTGGAATCAAGCATTACATCTGCATTTGAACTAGGCAGAGGCTCTGTATGCACTTTTATATCAATTAAGCCATCAATTTTGCCGCAGAGTCCTTCAAGACCTTCTTTAATTCCTTTTTTAATTTCATTTTTTTCTTCATTTGTAAATTCACTTTTAAGTGTCCATAAAATAATGTGTTTAACCATATTGTTCACCTCCAAAATCACTTGAAATTATATCATATTCACTTATTAAATGTCAATAATGCATCAATTAATATTGTATTGCATAATAATATAATTTGTGGTAAAATAATATATATTTTTAACAAGAAAGGAATAATTACAATGGAAGAAAATACAAAAGTAATTTTTGAAATGGAAGAAGGCGGCAGTTTTACGGTTGAGCTTTACCCCGAATATGCCCCCGAAACAGTTGAAAATTTCATAAACCTTGTAAATGAAGGGTTTTATGACGGTTTAACATTTCACCGCATTATCCCCGGATTTATGACACAAGGCGGAGACCCTGAAGGCACAGGTATGGGCGGAAGCGGAACAAACATAACCGGCGAATTTGCTCAAAATGGTATAACA
>JAGBXL010000239.1 GCA_017629325.1 Clostridia bacterium
CTGAGAGAATATCTCTCATCTCTGAGCGCAAACAAGCCTGTGGTCTATTGCGGCGACTTGAACGTCGCGCATGAAGAAATTGACCTTAAAAATCCAAAATCAAACTTAAGAAATGCTGGCTTTACAATAGAAGAAAGAGAAAAAATGGCACTTCTTAAAGAAAATGGATTTACAGATTCATACAGATTCTTTTATCCTGATAAAACCGATGTATATTCCTGGTGGTCGTATCGAATGAATGCCAGAGCAAGAAACGCAGGGTGGAGAATAGACTATTTCCTTGTTTCGTCTGACCTTAATTCCAAACTCATTTCTGCCGACATTCACACAGATATATATGGCTCCGACCATTGCCCTGTTGAACTTTGCATAGAATTATGATAAAAAAGAGTAAAGATTAAAATATCTTTACTCTTTTTTGTTCACCAAATTTGAGCTCAAACATATAAATATTGTATGGAGTGATAATATGGAAATAACTTTGAAAAGGTCTGCAAACACTAAAAAGAGTAACTCAGATAATAGCTATAACACAATCGATGATAACCTTATTATCCTTGCCGGTAATCCAAATGTTGGCAAAAGCACACTTTTTAATTCGCTTACCGGTCTCAAACAGCACACGGGCAACTGGAGTGGAAAAACAGTTGGAACGGCATTTGGTAATTTTGTTTATAATGGAACAAAATACACTATTGCCGACATTCCCGGAACATATTCTCTTAAAGCAGAATCCGCCGATGAAGCTTGTGCGGCAGATGTTATTTCTAGCAAAAGCTCAAAATGTGTTGTGGTTGTTTGCGATGCTTGTTCACTAGAGCGAAATTTAAATCTTGTGCTTCAAATATGCGAAATCACAGATAAAATTATACTTGCAATAAATTTTGCCGATGAAGCCTCGAAAAAAGGGATACATATAGATACCCAAGCACTAAGTGCTGAACTTAAAATACCCGTTACAATAATAAATGCAAGAAAAAAACAAGGTATAAACCGTTTGTTTAACTTAATAGAAAATTATTGCTTAGCTAATAGACCTTTTAAAACTGATTACGGAAAACACATTGAATATGCAATAAAAACAGTTTCTAAAGAACTAAAAAAGATTACAAAAACTAATCTGCGATACACAGCCCTGCGTCTATTGGAAAATGATAAAAACACATTAAATTATATCAAAGAAAAATCCAAAAACGATAACATTAAAATTAACCTTATATATGATGCAAAACACCGTGCAATGAATTATCTTTTTGAAAATGGTATTTCAGAATCTGATATATCTGATATTATTGCTATAACTGTATTAAGAGCAGCTCACAGCATATCTAAAAAAACAGTTAAATATGTTAAAAAAAGCAGTAGCTTCAGTTTTTCAAAATGCGATAAAATCATAACCGGAAAATACACTGGCGTGTTTTTTATGTTTCTTTTACTCATGATAGTTTTTTTCATAACCTTAAAAGGTGCAAACTATCCTTCGCAATTTTTAAGTAATATTTTATTTTCATTTGAAAAACATATAATTAAATTTCTTAATTTTCTTCATATTCCGGCGGTTGTGTCCAATACATTTGTTTATGGCGGATACCGCGTTCTTGCGTGGGTTGTTGCAGTTATGCTTCCGCCAATGGCAATATTTTTTCCACTATTTACAATTCTCGAAGATGTTGGTTATTTACCCCGTATTGCATTTAATCTTGATAAATGCTTTAAAAAATGTAAGGCATGCGGCAAACAATCGTTAACAAGCTGTATGGCATTCGGGTGTAATGCAGTAGGGGTAACTGGTGCACGAATAATTGATTCTCCAAGGGAAAAACTAATAGCTATTCTCACTAATTCATTCATACCATGCAATGGCAGATTTCCATCTCTTATAACTCTTATTTCAATTTTCTTTACTGCCGGAGGGTATTACAGCGGCATTGTATCTAGCATATATCTTTCGCTTTTTATTATATTATCTGTTGCTGCATCGCTTGTTGTTTCAAAATTTCTTTCGTCTAGCATGTTAAAGGGCTATCCGGCGTCATTTGCCATGGAACTTCCGCCATACAGAAAGCCTCAATTTGCCAAAATTATTGTACGCTCAGTTTTGGATAGAACGGTTTATGTTCTTGCCAGAGCAATAGTTGTTGCATTTCCGGCTGGTATCATACTCTATATTTTATCAAATGTTTTCATTGGTAATTTATCTCTTATAAAACACATATCAAATTTTTTAAACCCTGTTGGCAAGGCACTGGGTATGGACGGTGTTATTTTAACATCTTTTATATTTGGTATTCCTGCAAATGAAATAGTTCTTCCCATAGCCCTTATGCTATATTCATCGGGCGGAGTATTAACTGAACTTGGTGGCCTTAATCAGATTTCAAATATTCTTTTATCAAACGGCTGGACTATAACAACAGCTATTTGCACAATAATATTTATTATGTTTCACTGGCCCTGTTCAACAACACTCATGACAATAAAAAAAGAAACCAAAAGCTTTAAATGGGCAGCCGTCGGCTTTTTATTGCCAACCATTTTTGGCAGCCTTTTGTGCCTTTTTATAAGTATTGTTTCAAAGCTGTTATTTTAGCTTGTATGTTTGACAATTGATTATATCTAATGTATAATTTTAAAATAAAAAAAGAGAGAGGAAAACACAGATGATAGCTTTAGTTCTTGAGGGTGGTGCAAATCGCACATATTACACAATCGGCATACTCGATGCGATGCTTGAAAATAACATAGAGGTTGATATTCTTATTGGTGTTTCGGCAGGTATAGCCAATGGAATTTCATATATTTCAAAACAAAAAGGCAGAAGTCTTGAGCTTGGTATGCGATATATAAAAGATAAAAGATATATGGGCTTTCGTCATTATTTTAAAAAGAATAACCGCAGTTATTATAACATAGACTTTGTTTTTAAAGAGATTCCGCGAAAACTTGTTCCTTTTGATTATGAAACATTCCAGAATTTCAAAGGCGATGTATATGCAGTTGTAACCAACCTTGAAACAGGCAAGCCGGAATATTTAAAAATAGATGACTATGAAAAATCATGGCAGATTATCCTGGCAAGCTGCAGTCTTCCTTTTATGTTTAAACCGGTTGAAATCGGAGATGAAAAATATATGGACGGTGGTTGCAGCGATCCTTTACCGGTTAAATTTGCCGAAAGCTTAGGGGCAGATAAACTCATAACAGTTTTAACCCGTGAAAAAGGCTATAAAAAAGAAAAGGATAGCGAAAGTAAGTTTTCTTCGTTCTTTTTTAGAAAAAATAAAAAATTTGCAAATGTTTTAAAAAACCGCAGTGCAATTTATAATGATAGCAAAGAGTATTTATATAAAAAAGAAAAAGATGGCTCTGCATTTGTTTTTGCACCCAAATGTACAAAAAACTGGAAACGAACGGAAAAGAATACAGATATTCTTATGAAAATGTATAGGGAAGGGTATAACGATGCAATAAACCGTATGAACGAACTTAAAAAATTTATTGCTAAAGATGATGATAATAGATAATTTTTGTTTTTGTCGCAAATAATGGTGTTATGTAAACTTGATAACATATATTATTGTTAAATGTGGAATTTTGACGGATTTTTTATATAAAATATACCTTTGAAACAGAGTTATACACAAGTTTATCCACTTTATCCACATTTTTTACTCAATTTAAAGAAATAAAATGTAAACCAATTATAAAAAATTTTGCTTTAATTACAAATAAAAAAGGCGATGTAAAATTTTGTTTTACGTCGCCTTTAAGTTTAAAAATCATTTAATAATTTCAATAACAGATTTCGGGCATTCCTTTGCACAAATTCCGCAGCCTACGCACTTTTCGTAGTCTATAACGGCTAAATTATTTTCTATTATAATTGCTTCCTTGGGGCATTTCTTTTCGCAAATTCTGCAGGCAATACAACCGGCACTGCAATAATCCTTAACTAAAATACCTTTATCTTTTGAAACACAATTTATAATTGCTGTTCTTTTTTGAGGAATAAGTTTTATAATATTTTTAGGGCATGCACTTTCGCACTTTCCGCAGCTAATACACTTTTCTCTGTCTATAACAGCTATTCCATCAATAATTGATATTGCATTTTCACTGCACACCTTAACGCAGCTTCCAAGCCCCATACAACCGTATTCGCAGTTTTTAGGTCCTGTTCCAAGCTGTGATGCTGTGTAGCAGTCATCAATTCCGTAGGTTTGGCATTTGTTTTGGCATTTTTCACAAGTACCGCCACACATAACAATAGCAGTTTTCTTTATAACCTCTGAGGCTTCAACTCCCATAACATTTGCTATAAACTCTGATTTTTCCTGGGTCATTAAGTTGCACTTTCCAGGGTCTTCGCCGTTTTCTACAATAGCCTGTGCAAGTGCACCGCAGCCTGCATATCCGCAGCCGCCGCAATTGGCACCGGGTAACTGCTCGTTTATTATATCTATTCTTTCATCTTTTTCTATCTTAAATATTATAGAGGCAAAGGCAAGCACTGCGCCAAAAAACAGCCCGATTGCACCAATAGAAAGTGCAGGATATAAAATTTCATTTAGCATATACCTTTCCCTCCTTTAAAATGATAATCCCTGAAAACCAAGAAATGCCATGGCAAGAATACCGGCAGTAACAAGAGCAATAGGGAAGCCCTGAAGATACTTTGGTATATTTGAGGTTTCAAGTCTTTCTCTCACACCTGCAAACAAGAATATTGCAAGTGTAAACCCAAGAGCCGACCAGAATGAAAAGCTAAGGGTCTGAAATAAAGAATATTCTCTCTGAACATTTAAAAGAGTAACACCAAGAACCGCACAGTTTGTTGTTATAAGTGGCAAATAAATACCAAGTGAATTGTAAAGGGAAGGCACGGTTTTTGCAACAAACATTTCAACAAATTGCACAAGTGCTGCAATAAGAAGAATAAAAGAAATTGTTTGCAGATACTCAACATGAAGGGGAATAAGAATAAATCTTTGCACGATCCATGTGAGTAGGGAAGCTAAAACCATAACAAAGGTTACTGCCATACCC
>JAGBXL010000240.1 GCA_017629325.1 Clostridia bacterium
CGAGCTGTTGGTATAACTGCCTCATTTTTTCTTTTTACAAATTGGACACATCATAGGCATTTATCCCAAAATGATGTGTCCAACTAAAAAGTTTTACATTTTTACTTTCAAGAAATTTTCAAAAGTCCTAAAACCCTTGTAAATCCTTACTTATTCATTGCTTCCTGAACAGCAACAGCAACAGCAACAGTCATACCTACCATTGGGTTGTTACCTGCGCCGATAAGTCCCATCATTTCAACATGGGCAGGAACAGAAGAAGAACCAGCAAACTGTGCATCGGAGTGCATTCTTCCCATAGTATCTGTCATACCGTAGGAAGCTGGGCCTGCTGCCATGTTGTCGGGGTGGAGTGTTCTTCCTGTACCGCCGCCTGAAGCAACAGAGAAATATTTTTTGCCAATTTCATTACATTCTTTTTTATATGTACCTGCAACGGGGTGCTGGAATCTTGTTGGGTTAGTTGAGTTACCTGTTATAGATACGTCAACACTTTCCAAGTGCATAATAGCAACACCTTCTCTAACATCGTCAGAACCATAGCATCTAACTTTAGCTCTTTCACCGTTAGAATATGCTTTTTCTTTAACAACTTCTACTTTACCTGTGGTGTAGTCAAATTTAGTCTGAACATAAGTAAAGCCGTTGATTCTTGAAATAATCTGTGCAGCGTCTTTACCTAAACCGTTAAGAATAACCTTAAGGGGTTCTTTTCTAACTTTGTTAGCTGTTCTTGCAATACCGATTGCACCTTCAGCAGCAGCAAAAGATTCATGACCGGCTAAAAATGCAAAGCATTTTGTTTCTTCTCTTAAAAGCATTGCACCGAGGTTACCGTGGCCTAAACCAACTTTTCTGTCGTCTGCAACAGAGCCGTCAATACAAAAAGCCTGAAGACCTTCACCAATAACTTCTGCAGCATCTGCAGCTTTTGTGCAGCCTTTCTTTATAGCAAGTGCAGCACCAACAACATAAGCCCATGCAGCATTTTCAAAGCATATAGGCTGAATTCCTTTAACAATACCATAAGCATCAACGCCTTTTTCATCGCAGATAGCTTTAGCTTCTTCAATAGATGCAATGCCATTTGCGTTAAGAACAGCATTGATGTTATTTATTCTTCTTTCGTAGCTTTCAAATAATGCCATTTTAAGTATCCTCCTTTAATTATTCTTCTCTTGGATCAATAAGTTTAGCCGCATCGTCAACTCTGCCATACTGTCCGCTTGCTTTTTCAAGAGCTTCGTTAGCGTCCATACCTTTTTTGATCATTTCCATCATTCTGCCGAGCTGAACAAATTTGTAACCGATGATTTCATCATCTTCGTCAAGAGCGATTTTGGTAACATAGCCTTCAGCCATTTCAAGATATCTTGAACCTTTTGCAAGTGTACCATACATAGTACCAACCTGGCTTCTTAAACCTTTACCTAAATCTTCTAATCCGGCACCGATGGGAAGACCACCTTCGGAGAATGCTGTCTGAGTTCTGCCGTAAACAATCTGGAGGAATAATTCTCTCATAGCTGTGTTTATAGCATCACAAACAAGGTCTGTGTTTAATGCTTCAAGAATTGTTTTGCCGGGGAGAATTTCTGATGCCATAGCAGCAGAGTGAGTCATACCCGAGCAACCTATTGTTTCAACAAGAGCTTCCTGAATAATACCGTCTTTAAC
The DNA here is from genome assembly GCA_017629325.1 of Clostridia bacterium. Lineage (GTDB taxonomy): Bacteria > Bacillota > Clostridia > UMGS1810 > UMGS1810 > RGIG1828. The sequence goes on from JAGBXL010000240.1 coordinate 1,678, forward strand.
ATTTAAAGAAAGTTTGCAGGTACCCTGCTGAGGAGCACACCAGCCAATACCATGGGTAAAGCCGGAAATGTCTTTAATTTCTTTAGATGCAACCCATTTGCCTTCTTCCGGAATAGGAGCAGGACCGTGGTTAGCACCTTTTTTTACAACACACATGTTTTCAACTTCTGAACTGTAAATCATTTTATGACCCCTTTCATTATTTATCATAATCGTACATAATAATATTTTAACATACTATTTATTTTGAAGCAAGCATTTTTTTACAAAATGTGTAATATTTTTACATATCTTATGTCTGTATATTGCTTTTCTAAAGTATATTAGAAATCACGCTACTTTTTGTTCGCGTGAGCAGATGTTAATTAGTTATGGCACGCGACATGGGTGCAGGCTCAGCCTGCTTTTAACTAAAGCTTCCAAGGAGCTTCTGTTTTATGTCATTTTCGCAGATAATACAACCGTTTTTGCCCCATTCACACAAAAAACATATTTTGTTTTTGTATTTTTTAAGAATAGGCGATACATCTAAAAACCCTTCCCAAAAAACAGCACTGCAGGAGCACCTTAAGGTGTAATTTGTAATTTTGGCATCTTCTTTAATGCAGCCAAGAGCTGAAAGTATTTCCAAAAGGTCATTCTCACAAGCGGCAATAATAATGTTTTTTGTATTGCTCATGATATTTGATATATGAGTAAACCATATTTTTATATTTCTATTTTTAAATATCATTTTTATTTTTTCAAGGCACACAGAGTAATCATCATTTGTATTTACATATATAATGCAAATTCCGTCATACACATCTGTTTTTATTATTTTAATCACTCCATAGAATAAAAAAGGAACTTGCATTTTTATGCAAATTCCTTTGTTTTTTATATAGCGTTAATCTTCAATCATATTAGCCATAGAATACATACCGCACTTTTTGCCAGCAATATATTTTGCTGCTTTTATTGAGCCAACAGCAAAAATTTCCTTGCTCATTGCCTTGTGGTTTATTTCAATTATTTCGTCGTTTCCGGCAAAAATAACATCATGCTCACCAACAATTGTTCCGCCTCTTACAGCATGAAGACCAATTTCGTTTTTGGCTCTTTTCTTTCTTACGCTGTGTCTGTCATACACATACTCTGTGTCATTATGTAGAGTATCGGAAATTGCATCGGCAATCATAAGGGCAGTGCCGCTTGGTGCATCAATTTTCTGATTGTGGTGCTTTTCAATTATTTCAATATCAAATTTGTCGCCAAGAAGCTGGCTTGCTTTTTTAACAAGGCTTATAAGTAAGTTTATGCCGAGCGACATATTTGCAGACCTGAAAATTGCAACTTCTTTAGATAAATCGTCAATTTCTTTAATCTGTTCATCCAAAAGACCTGTTGTTGCAATAACAGCACCTGTTTTTGTTTTTTTGCAATATTCTATTATGGAATCAAGAAGGGCAGGGTGCGAAAAATCAATAACAACATCTGCATCTTCTTTAATTTTTTCTATGTTGTCATAAACGGGATATGAATTTTTCTTTTCTGTGTTAATATCAAAACCAAAGCTTATTTTGGCATCTTCATCATTTGCCAGAAGATTTGATATAACCTGACCCATTTTCCCGTTACAACCAAAAAGTGCAATTTTTATCATAGGTTTTTCTCCAATTATTTTAATAAGCCGTAATTGGTCATTGCTTCTTTAAGCTGTGCCATGCCTTTTTCGGAAATATCTGTAAGTGGAAGTCTTAAGCTTCCGGTGTTCCAGCCTAAAAGCTTTAATGCTGCTTTAACAGGAATTGGATTAACCTCGCAGAAAAGTGCATCGCAAAGTTCAATCATATCAAGCTGAAGCTTTTTAGCTTCTTCAATATTTCCTTCAAGGAATTTATAAACCATATCGTGAGTTTCTTTTGGGGCAACATTTGCCACAACAGAAATAACTCCAATACCGCCAAGAGAAAGAATAGGCAGAATCTGGTCGTCATTTCCTGAATAAATTGCAAAATCATCATCGCATATAGATGCAAGCTTTGCAACCTGGCTTAAATTGCCGCTTGCTTCTTTAATACCCACAATGTTTTTAACCTTTGAAAGTTTTTTTGCGGTTTCAGGCATAATATTGCAGCCTGTTCTTGAAGGCACATTATATAAAATAACAGGAATGCTTATAGCGTCTGCAATCGCAGTAAAGTGCTTTATAAGTCCTTCCTGTGTTGCCTTGTTGTAATAAGGTGTAACAGAAAGTATTGCATCAGCACCTGCACTTTCGGCAAATCTCGAAAGCTTTACTGCGTGGGGAGTGTCATTGGAGCCTGTTCCTGCAATAACAGGAATTCTTCCATTAACTTTATCAACTGTATATTTAATTGCCATGCAGTGTTCTTCATCAGGCATGGTAGATGCTTCGCCTGTTGTTCCGCAAATAACAATTGCATCTGTATTGTTTTCAATGTGATATTCTATAAGTCTGCCAAGTTCATCAAAATTAACTCCGTTTTCTGTAAAAGGGGTAATGATAGCTACGGCAGAGCCTTTAAATACTGTTTTTTTCACAGATTTTTCCTCCGTTTATCAGTTGTTTTCTTCCCAAATTTCAATAAGCTTCTGGGCAATCTGAACAGCGTTTGTTGCAGCACCTTTTCTGATGTTATCGGCAACAACCCAAATGTTAACACCAGAGTCAACACTTTCGTCGCGTCTGATTCTTCCAACATAAGTTTCGTTTGTGCCTGCAGCATCAAGAGCTAAAGGATAAACATTGTTTTCGGGATCATCTTTGATAATAATTCCGGGAGCGTTTTTGAGAGTTTCCTTTAATTCGTCAAGGTCAAAATCGTTAAAGAATTCAATGTTTATAGATTCGCTGTGGCTGTCGAAAACAGGAACACGAACAGTTGTAGCTGTAATCTTCATTGTGTCATCGCCAAGGATTTTTCTTGTTTCATTAACCATTTTCATTTCTTCTTTTGTGTAACCGTTGGGAAGGAATGAATCAATGTGAGGTAAACAGTTTCCAGCAATAGGGTGGGGGAATTTCTTTGGAGCTTCACCCTTTAATCCGTTTTCAAGATCCTGATAACCTGCTAAGCCTGCACCGGATACAGCCTGATATGTAGAATAAACAACTCTTTTAATTTTGTATTTGTCGTGAAGAGGTTTGAGTGCTACCATAGCCTGAATTGTAGAACAGTTGGGGTTAGCAATAATACCTTTGTTCCATCTTATATCATCGGGGTTAACTTCAGGAACAACAAGGGGCACTTCCTTATCCATTCTCCAGGCACTTGAGTTGTCAATAACAACAACACCTTTAGATGCAGCAATAGGAGCAAATTTTTCGCTTGTAGAGCCGCCTGCGGAGAAGAGAGCAATATCAATATCTCTGTCAAAAGAATTTTCGTTTAATTCTTCAATTGTATATTCCTTGCCCATAAATGTGATTTTTTTGCCTGCAGATCTTGCAGATGCAAAGAGATAGTAATTTTCAACGGGAAGCTTGAATTCTTCCAGCACCTTAAGGAAGGTTCTTCCAACCATACCTGTGGCACCAACAACAGCAACATTATACTTTTTCATTTTATATATACCTCCTAAATTAAATACATAAAAAAACCGGTTACAATTAACCGGGTGTGTGCAGATATATTGCTCATATAACTATGTAAATATAAGCATTAACCCCAAATAGCACTCCACCGGTAAGGTGACAGTTGCAAAGCTCTTAACCTTGCACCCAGGTGTGTTTTTTGCAGATAAAACAACCTTCGGCACTTTCACCTTTCACACCATTTCATCAAAATCTGCATTTCTCATTGGTGATACTGATTTCAAGTGCACCTCTACTTAGTTTTCTTATTAAACATAATATATCATTACTTATTAAATATGTCAATGTTTAATTTACACATATTTTATCTTTTTAAAAGTGTTTGTTTTATTTCTTATTAATATTAAAATCTATTTACAAGAATAAGCCGCCTCTTGAAAAAGAAAAATCTATCTGCTATTATATAATAGATTTAATATTGCAAAAGAAAAGAAGTGATTTTATGAAAAAAATGCTTTCAATATGCTTTATATTCACCTTCTTGTTCACTTTAATAAATTTCACAAGCGTTTCTGCTCTTGACCCTAAATACGAAACTGTAAAAGTAGGTCTTTATTATTCTTCATCTGCCAAAACAAATCTCACTCTTGCATCTGATACGGGCTTTCAGCTTGGATATATGCAGGAGAATACCTTTGTTCCGCTTTATTCCATGGCAGAAACAAGTCTTTCTCTTGCCTATTCATCAAATGCATCTCTTATGATAAACGGGACTTTGGCAAATATCACAAATGGTAATATCGCCTTTGTTTCAAACAGTGGGGTTTTATCATTAGACGGTGCGGCATATCGAGGAGGAATTGAGCTTGTTCCAACTGCCGAAAACACATTCACGGTTATAAACTTTGTGAATATAAACGATTACATAGCATCTGTTGTAGGCAAAGAAATGAGCCCCTCATGGAATATAGAAGCCCTCAAGGCTCAGGCAGTGTGTGCAAGGTCATACACTATTTCAACCTTTAGCAAACATTCCTCTTTGGGCTTTAATCTTTGTGCAACTCAGGATTGTCAGGTTTATAAAGGAATTTCGGGAGAGAGCGAAAAAACAGTTCAGGCAGCTCACGAAACAAAAGATCAGGTTTTAACTTATGAAGGAAATGTAGCAAGCACTCTGTATTCCTCGTCAAACGGCGGTTCCACAGCATATTCCAAAAATGTTTGGGGAAATGATGTGCCATATCTCACTGCTAAATTAGATATTCACGAAAACCCTGCCGAAATTTCCAATAGTCCCTGGCAGATTAAACTCACCAATGAAGAAATCAAAGAAAAACTTGCCCAGAATGGTATAGACATAGGCGATGTATATGATATGGAAGTAACAGGTGCCGATGAATTCGGCAGAACCTATAAAGTAACCATATATGGAACAAAAGGCAGCTTCGATTTGGTAAACGATAAAACCCGAACATTCTTTGGTTTAAGAAGCCAGAAATATTCTATAACCGATTCTAAAACCAACACGGCAAAGCTCTATGCCAAAGGCTCGGGAGAGGCATCTTATATATCATCATATAACTGCATCAGTTCAACCGGTATCAAAGAAGCCCCGGCACAGATAGGTATTCAAACAGTTTCGGGAATAAAAAGCTATTCAATTCGCAATGCTTCTATCTCTGATGGCACTTATCTTTTAGATGGCACAGGCTGGGGACACGGTCTGGGAATGAGCCAGTGGGGAGCAAAAGCAATGGCAGATAAAGGCTTTTTATATACCGATATACTTGATTTTTACTACACAGGAACAACCCTGGAATAAAACAAAAGAGGCGACTAATTTGAAAACAAGCGATTTTTACTATGACCTACCCCAAAATTTAATAGCACAAACCCCTCTTGCCGACAGATCGTCATCAAGATTTCTTGTTATGAATAAAAAAACAGGAGATATCACCCACACCACATTTAAATCTGTTATAGATTTTTTAAATCCCGGTGATTGTCTTGTTTTAAATAACACAAGAGTAATCCCTGCCCGTCTTTATGGTGAAAAAGAGCACACAGGCGGAAAAATAGAGTTTCTTCTTTTAAATAGAAAAACTCAAAACGAGTGGGAAGTAATCTTAAAACCCGGCAAAAAAGCAAAACCGGGTGCCCGTTTTGTTTTTGGCGGCGGAAAGCTCAAGGCAGAGGTAATATAAACAGTAAACGATGGCAACCGCATTGTCCGCTTTGAATATGACGGTGTTTTTGAAAATGTTCTCGACGAACTTGGTGAAATGCCCTTGCCACCCTATATAACCGAAAAATTAAGCGATAAAGACCGCTATCAAACTGTCTATTCCAAGCACGAGGGCTCTGCTGCAGCACCAACTGCGGGGCTTCATTTCACAAAAGAGCTTCTTTCCCAAATAGAAAAAAAGGGTGTTCATATAGCTTATGTAACTCTTCATGTAGGGCTGGGTACATTCCGCCCCGTTAAAGTTGAAAATGCCCAGGAACATAAAATGCACTCAGAGTTCTATGTTATAGATAAAGAAAATGCAAATAAAATAAACTTGGCAAAACAAAACGGCGGAAGAATAATATCCGTAGGCACAACCTCAACCCGTGTTTTAGAAACCGTCGCATCAGAAGAAGGCGTTTTAACCGAACAAAGCGGTTGGACAGATATATTTATATATCCACCCTATAAATTTAAATGTGTGGATAGTCTTATAACAAACTTCCACCTTCCTGAATCGACTCTTTTAATGCTTGTAAGTGCAATTTCATCAAGAGAAAATATAATGCGTGCTTATGAAGAAGCAGTTAAAGAAAAATATCGTTTCTTCAGTTTTGGCGACGCGATGTTTATTCAATAAAAGGCTATAAGCAGGAGAATATAATGAAAAGTAATTCTTTAAACCGTAACATTTCCATAGATTTAATAAAGGCTGTGGCAATAATTTTTGTTCTGTTTATTCATAGCTGCACCTTTTCATTTCCTGTATCTTCAAAAGAATGGCTTATATCTCTTTTCTACCGTTCAATTTCAGGCAGTGCAGTTCCACTTTTTTTAATGGCAAGCGGTGCGGTTTTACTTAATCCACAAAAAGAATTGAGCCTTAAAAAGCTCTGGCTTAAAAATATTCTCCGTATTGTTTTGGCAATGCTTTTTTGGGGATTTATATATAAGCTTTGGCATTTGTATGATTCTTCAATGCTTAGTTTTGAAAATGTAATTTTATCCTTAAAAGAGCTATTCTTCTTTAATCAGGAGTTTCATTTTTACTATATGCATATCATACTCATCGTATATGTGTTTTTGCCTGTAACAAGAATTATTATATGTAATTCTTCAAAGAAACAGCTTGAATATCTTATTGCGGTGTGGTTTGTTTTTGCAATTGTGTATCCAACAGTGTGGAGATATTATCCCTTTAATCTTTTTGGCGGAATGGTGGCAATGTATGGAATAAACCTTACCTATGCCTCAATCGGCTATGGTGTTCTTGGCTACTATCTTTTAAAACACCCCTTCCCAAAATGGATTTCTTCAATAATTTTTATATCAGGTTTTTTCATGACATTTGGTCTTACATATTTTAAATCAAATGAGTGTGATGTTCTCTACGAACATTTCCTTGCAGGTAACGGTGTGCCGGTATGCTTTATGGCAATTGGTTTATTTTCGTTTGTTCAAGGAATAAATATAAAAAAAGCTTCTTTGGCAAAAAGCATAAGCTATATTTCAAAAGCATCTTTCTGTGTGTATCTTATTCATATTCTTGTTATGTATGTTCTAAAGAAAAATTACATAAACACTTCTCTTGCACCAATATTTGTTTCAATTCCTCTTTATGCTTTTACGATATTTTCAATATCTGTTTTTATATATTTTGTTTTGTCAAAAATACCGCTTGTTAAAAAGTGGCTTATATAAAGGAATGATATATTTTGTATAAACTAATAAAAAAAGACGGTCTTGCCCGCCGCGGAACATTTACAACACCTCACGGAACAATCCAGACCCCCGTTTTTATGAATGTCGGCACCATTGCCGCCATAAAAGGTGCGGTTTCATCAATGGATTTAAAAGAAATTGGCTGTCAGGTAGAACTGTCAAACACCTA
>JAGBXL010000241.1 GCA_017629325.1 Clostridia bacterium
GGCTATGTTGACAGATAAAGATTTAGCCTGACTATATAAGGGTGTGATATTTAATGAATATTAAGGATTTGGTTTTTTGCTTTACTATTGCTTTTGCAATATCTTTGGCAGCAACACCTTTTGTTATAAATTTAGCACACAAAATAGGTGCAGTTGATGTGCCCGATAATGAAAGACGAATTCACCAAAAACCTATTCCGCGTCTTGGTGGCCTTGCTATTTTTTATGGTTTTTTAGTGGCACTACTGTGCTTTGCAAAAATCGACCAGCAGTTAAGAGGTATTCTTATAGGCTCACTTATTATTGTTGGAGTTGGAATTATTGATGATGTTAAGCAGCTTAGGGCAAGAGTGAAACTTGGTGCACAGCTTCTGGCTGCTGTGATAGCAGTTTTTCATAATGTTAGAATTACTGCAATAAGTGTTCCGGCATTTATATCTGAAACAGGTGTTTTGCAGCTTGGAATTTTAAGCATACCTATTACAATAGCCTGGATAGTTGGCGTTACAAATGCAGTTAATTTAATCGATGGACTTGACGGACTGGCAGTTGGGGTTTCGTCTATCGCATCATTTTCGTTATTCTTTATAGCAATTCTTGGCGGCGAGCAGAATGTTGCCATTATATCTGCAGCACTCGCCGGCGGTTGCCTAGGGTTTTTCCCCTACAACTTTAACCCCGCCAAAATATTTATGGGCGATACAGGCTCACAGTTTTTAGGGTTTATGCTCTCGGCAATATGTATTCAGGGCTTATTTAAGGGCTATGTTATTATTTCCTTTATTATTCCCCTTCTTATTTTAGGTCTTCCTTTATTTGATACAATATTTGCAATTTTAAGAAGAGCGTGGAATCATAAGCCTATTATGGAAGCCGACAGAGGACATCTGCACCACAGACTTTTAGACAGCGGTTTTTCACAAAAGCAGACTGTTGCCATTTTATATATTATTGCATCGATACTTGGAATAAGTGCGGTACTCGTTCTTGAAAGAGGAGCTTATGTTGCTTGTATGCTGATTCTTATTGCAGTAAGCATTGCATTTGGTTTATATAAGCTTTTAAGAAAAAGATTTAATATAAAGAAAAAGCAAAAAAAGGAGCAGGATATATGATAAAGGTTATGTCTGTTTTCGGTACAAGACCGGAAGCTATAAAAATGGCTCCCCTTGTTAAAGAGCTTGAGAAAAATCCTTTAATAGAATCTATTGTTACAGTTACTGCTCAGCACAGAGAAATGCTGGATCAGGTTCTTGAGATATTTGATATTAAACCCGATTACGATCTTAACATTATGCAAAAAGGTCAGACTCTTGCAGATATTACAACAAGAGCGTTAAACGGGCTTGATGAAGTTATAAAAGTAGCAAAGCCCGATATAATTCTTGTTCACGGTGATACATCTACAACCTTTGCTGGTAGCCTTGCTGCCTTTTATAATCAGGTTAAAATAGGTCATGTTGAGGCTGGGCTAAGAACTTATGACAAGTATTCGCCATTCCCCGAAGAAATGAACCGAAAGCTTACAGGTGCAATGACGGATTTGCATTTTTCCCCTACCATATCAAACAAAAACAATCTTTTAAAAGAAAATGTTAGCGAAAGCACAATTTATATAACCGGAAACACTGTTATTGATGCACTTAAAACAACAGTTAAAAAAGATTATGTTTTTGCCGACAAAACTCTTAATTCCCTTGACTTTGAGAATAAAAAAATTATTCTTATGACGGCCCACCGCAGAGAAAACCTTGGAAAACCCCTTGAGGATATTTGCACAGCGGCAAAAAACATTATAGAAAAACACCCCGATGCAGAGCTTGTTTATCCTATGCATCTTAACCCTAAGGTAAGAGATACTGCAACTGGAATTTTAGGCGGTATGGACAGAGTTCACCTTATTGAGCCTTTAGATGTTGAAGAACTTCACAATGCAATGAAACGCTCATATTTAGTGCTTACAGATTCCGGCGGTCTTCAGGAAGAAGCACCAAGCCTTGGAAAGCCTGTTATTGTTTTAAGAAACGAAACCGAAAGGCCCGAGGCTGTTGAAGCAGGAACTGTTTTAATGGGCGGAGTTGACAGAGAAAATATTGAAAAGCTAGCCGATATGCTTTTAACAGACAAAAAAGCTTATGAAAAAATTGCAAAAACTGCAAATCCCTATGGTGATGGAAAAGCATCGGAAAGAATTGTTCAGGCAATACTCTATTTCTTTGGTGAAAGAGAAGAAAAACCTGAGGAATTTTGATTTTAAAATATATTGTCCACAAAAAAATAAGAGCTCATTTGAGCTCTTATTTTTTTGTAATTATTATTTTTTAATTATTCTTCGCAGTCTGTGCAGCCATCACAGTTACCGTCGCACTGAATTTCGATATCAAATTCTTCGCCGCATTCGGGGCATGTTACGGGGTTATCTGTGTCGAAAAAGTCTTCATCAAGGCAAACTACTGCACCGCATTTTGGACAATCGATTTCGTAGTATTCAAAATCATTGAAATCGTCATCATCGTCATCTTCGTCATACACAAGCTCGTCCTCAATTGTTGCGAGATCTTCGTCGATTAAATCAACCTGATCTGCAATCTCATCCTGAAGCTGTGCAAGTTCATCAACAGAATCGTTGATTTCATCAAGAACATTTATGATGCCTTCGAAGATTGCACCGTAGTCGGATTCGGGATCAACTTTAAGACCGTCTATAAGACCTTTAAGATATGAAAGCTGATTAGAAATGTTTTCCATTTAAATACACTCCTTTTTAAATTTGCTTATTTTGCAAATTAAACTCTTTCCATGTATTCGCCGGTTCTTGTATCTACTCTTATGAAATCGTTCTGATTTACAAAGAGGGGAACCATGATTGTGGCACCTGTTTCTAAGGTTGCGGGTTTGGTTGCACCTGTTGAAGTGTCGCCTTTAAAGCCAGGCTCTGTTTCGGTAACTTCAAGCTCAACAAATGTGGGGGGTTCAACACCAAACACATTGCCCTTATAGGAAAGAACTTTAACTACCATATTTTCTTTTACAAATTTAAGAGAATCACCAAGCTGATCACCATTTAATGGCATCTGCTCGTAGGTTTCCTGATCCATGAAGTAGAAGAGGTCGCCGTCGCTGTAAAGATATTCGTAATCCTTTCTTTCTATATGAGCCTTAGGCATTTTTTCTGTTGGTCTAAATGTTTTTTCAACAACGCCGCCTGTGATAACATTTTTTAATTTTGTTCTTACAAAAGCAGCACCTTTACCGGGTTTAACATGCTGGAATTCAACAATCTGGAATACATTGCCGTCCAGTTCAAATGTTACGCCGTTTCTAAATTCACCTGCTGATATCATAATTATACCTCCATATTTTTCAATACTTGACATTATTATACCTTAATTATACAAATAATGCAAGTGTTTTTTGCATATTTGATTATAATATTATAAGTTCCTTGGGGGATTTTGAAAGGATTTCGCAGCCATTCTTTTTTACAACTGTTAAATCTTCTATTCTGACTCCCGTGTTTCCTTCGAGATACACACCGGGCTCTACTGTTATTACGGTGTTTTCTTTAAGGGGGGTTTTGTTTCTTGGTGAAAGATTAGGTGCTTCGTGAATATAAAGCCCCACACTATGACCAAGGCTGTGGGCAAAAGCATTTTTATAGTGTTTATCAAGATAATCTCTTGCGACCTTATCTACATACTCACCGCTGACGCCCTCTTTAAGTGCATTAAGAGACATCAATTGTGCCTCTAATACCCTACCATAGATTTCTCTTTTTTCATCTGAAACCTCGCCTACTGCAACGGTTCTTGTCATATCGCTGCAATATCCATTTACGGTGCAGCCGTAATCAAGGACAATAAAATCGCCTTTTTTAACCTTTTCATCAGTTGGAATCGCATGAGGAAGGCTTGCTCTTGTGCCCGATGCAGCAATGGTTGAAAATGCAATATCATCAGCACCGTTTTTCTTCATAAAAGAATCAATCTCAGCGGCAATCTGCTTTTCTGTTACACCCTCTTGGATATACGAGCAGATATAATTAAATGCCATATCTGTTATATGGGCAGCTTTTTTTATAAATTCAATTTCACCTTCGTCTTTTACTTCTCTTAAAGAATCGGTCATATTACCTAGGGGTACAAGATTTTTTATCTGACCTGATAATTCCGAATATTTTTTATAAGAAATACTCTGGTCTTCAAAACCGCATACTTCCCCATTAGAAACAAAATCCGCTGGGCTTACAAGGGCAATATTTTTTACCTCAAACCCCTTACAAATCATTGAGGCATATTCGGTGTAGCGGGTGTCGGTTACAACGATAAGCTTATCTTTTCCTATAACAAGATAGCCTTCGCCTTTGTAAAAACCGCTGTAATAATACAGATTCTTTTCGTCGGTTATAAAAACTGTATCTATTTTTTCTAATGACATTTTGTCAAGAAGTTTTTTTACTCTATAATTCAAATTTCTCACCTTAAATAAACTTTTTTACATTTTTCTTTTTGCACAAATGTGATATAGGGCAGCTTGTGCACACAGGCTTTGCGGCATTGCAGATGGCTCTTCCGTGATACACAAGCTGATGGCAAAACCTTGTTTGATAATCGGACGGAACTATTTTTTTAAGAGCAAATTCTATTTTAACAGGGTCTTTTTCATTTACCAGCCCTATTCGGTTTGTTAGGCGGATAGCGTGGGTATCTATAACAAGACCGGGAATTCCATATACATCGCCTAGAATTAGATTGGCGGTTTTTCTGCCGACTCCCGCCAAAGATAAAAGGTCTTCCATATTATTTGGAACATTACCGCCAAAATCGGATATTATTTTTTTTGATGATGCAATAATATTTTTTCCCTTTGTTCTGAAAAATCCGCAGGGTTTTATTATTGCACACAGTTCTTCTTCATTTGCCTGTGCAAAATCATAAACTGAAGTATATTTTTTAAAAAGCTCTTTTGTTACAATATTTACTCTGGCATCTGTGCACTGTGCCGATAGCTGAACTGCCACCAAAAGCTCATGAGGTGTGGAAAAATCAAGAGAGCACTTTGCATCGGAATAAACCTTATCAAAAACCTCTTTTATTTTTAGTATTGTTTCTTTTTTTGTCATATAAATTTTTCCTTAATTATAGTTTCGACATGGGAAGACCACTTTTTTTATATGCCCCTGCAAGAGATACAGCCATAACAAGACCGTCTTTTGCACTGCTGTGGTTTTCATGACAAACTCCACATATTTCGGAAATTCTTTTTGAATCTATAAGCTTGCCCTTTTCATCACAGGCAAGAAGGTGGTCGCCGTCGCCGTCCATTGCAATGCCGAAGCTGCAATTATTGGAAACAACAAAATTCATAAGACCATCTATATGTGAAGAGCCACAGTTATCATTTATGTTTATTCCGTTTGGAACATTATTGAGCATTTCCACATCGGCACCCAGTTCTTTAAAGCACAACTTGGCACACTGATAGGCTGCACCGTTGGCACAGTCTATGGCAACCTTCATTCCCGAAAGATCGCCTCCTACGGTGAGTTTTATAAGGTCAACATAGTCGCGGAGCGCTGTGTGGGTGCGGCTTATTTTTCCAAGTTCACCGCCTGTTTTAATAGGGGGCATAATAAGTTTTCCTGTGGCAAATGCTTCGATTTTATCTTCGTCTTGTGCAGTTAATTTATAGCCCTCATTATCAAAAAACTTTATTCCGTTATATTCCATTGGCTTATGGGAAGCTGATATGGAAACACCTGCGGTCATTTTATATTTTTTTACAAGAAATGCAACTGCCGGCGACGGAATAATACCAACACTTTCAACCATGGCACCCATTGAGCAAAGCCCCGCAACGAGAGCTGATTCAAGCATATAGCCCGATATTCTGGTGTCTCTGCCAACGAGTATTTTGGGAATTTCACCGGAATTTTCAGAAAGAAAAGAAACAAGTGCCTGCCCAAGCTTAAATGCAAGCTCGGCAGTTAAGTCTTTATTTGCAATACCTTTTATACCGTCGGAACCAAAAAGTCTGGTCATTTACAATCATTCCTTCTATTTATTATCTTCTACTGTGGCTTTTACCTTTACCTCGGGGACATCAACATACCAAACACTATTGGCAAGTTCTGCTGCCTTTACCTTTTCAAAGGTTTTGCCTGTGTATATGCCCGAAACATCAATATCTTCTGTATATACTATTCTTTTTGAATCAGAATATTTTTCAAGTGCAGCAAATGTTCCTTTTAATTTTACTTTCATTTCAAGCCCACCAGCTTTAGTTTGAGTGCCATCGCCCGACACAGAAAGTTTTACGCTTTTGCCGTAGTGGTTTTTATTAACCTCATCGGCATATTTGGGCATAAGAACAACATTTACTTCTTTTACTGTGTAAAGATTAAAGCTGATTTTTGAATTTTCAACAGTTTTTTTGAAATTAGTGCTGTCGATTATTCTTGAATTCTTATCATAAAATTCTATTTTACAAACCTTTTCACTGTCTTTCGTGCTGATGGTGTTATAATCAAAGAGTACTTCTGCCCTATCTACAATTGATATAACAGATGATGCTCCTGTTATTTTAACTGTTTCGTTATGGTTTTTAACATCTTCAAGAGTGTAGCCATCGGGAAGCTTGCCTGATGTTTTAATATTGACTTTTATATCTTTTTGCTCAATATTTTCTGCCTTAACTCTTAGTTTGTATGGTTCAATTTTTACAACATCAACCCCTGAAATTTCACAATCGATAGAAGGCTTGATGCTATATGTGCCGGCTCTTTTAACGCTGCCCATATCTAAGTAGCAGGTGATATTTTTCTCTTTAACATGGCACACAACATTTCTTTTGCCTTTTAATCGCACCTGTATTTTGGAATTACCTTTTAGAATCTCGGAATTTTCGCCGGTTAAAACCATGCTGCCATCTTCAAAAAGCTCGCTTACATTTGTACATTTCACACTCACATTGGAAACCAATACCTCATGCATGGGGCTGACCTCGTAGGCAACATAAGCCCATATTAAAACTGCCATTATAACCGAAGCTACGGCAAAGAAAGCATTTGTTTTATAGAATTTTTTCATTTTTTCTTCACCGCCTTAGTTATGATATTTTTAGCCTTTATTTTTTTGAGGTTATCTGACGGCTTGTCGCTCTCTAAAACTTCATTTATTTTCTTTTTAAGAGTTGCATAAGTATAGTCGCGGGTTATATCACCATTTAAGGCAACAGATATTTTGCCTGTTTCCTCGGATACTACTATTGCTATGCAGTCTGCCTCTTCAGATATGCCGATTGCTGCTCTATGGCGTGTTCCAAGTTCTTTACTGAAACTATTATTTTGGGTAAGGGGAAGAACGCATGCAGCAGCTTTTATTCTTCCTTCGCCAATTATAAGGGCACCGTCGTGAAGAGGAGTATTGGGAACAAATATATTTTCTATAAGTCCACCGGAAACTAAAGAATCTATAACAGTTCCGCTAGACATTACATCGCCAAGCTTTGTTTGGCGTTCAATAAGAATAAGAGCACCTGTTTTTGAATATGCAAGCTTTCTTACGGCGGTGCAGATTTCTTCAATATTATTATTTTCGGGCTGCTCATCGCTTATTTTTATTAAACGGTTAAAGGTTGATGAACCAACCTTTTCAAGTGTTCTTCGAAGCTCGGGCTGAAATACTATTAAAAGTGCAATAAAACCGAGCTGAAGTGTGTTTTCCAGAATATAGTTTACTGATTTTAATCGCATTATACCTGATATCTGGGCGAAGATGACAAGGGCGATTATACCCTTTATAAGCTGTGAAGCTCTTGTTTCTTTTATAAGCTTTATGCCGTGGTAAATAACAAAAGCAACAATTAAAATGTCTATGTAGTCTGTTATTTGAACAATTCTTATATGGTCAAATATTCTCCCAAAAAATTCTGCCATTAATTTTCACCTCTTTGTATTTTTTCAAGCATTATTTCATAGAGCATAACTGCACATGCTGTGGAAACATTTAAAGATTCGGTGTTGCCAAGCATTGGTATTTTTACTTTAGATGTGCAAAGCTTAGACACCTCATTGGATATACCATTTGCCTCATTTCCCATTACTAAAGCGGTTTTTGCTTTATATTTATGCTCCGATGAAAGCTCGTTTCCCCTTGGAAATGTGCCAACGATATCGTAGCCGTTTGATTTTAGTTTTTCTAAAAATTCTGTGCCCGATTTATCGGTGTATAAGGGAACATTTAAAAGGCTTGCCATTGATGAGCGTACAACCTTTGGATTAAAAACATCAACGCACCCGCTTGACAGAACTATTGCATCGGTGCCGAATGCATCGGCAGAGCGAAGAATTGTGCCAAGGTTTCCGGGGTCGGATATACAGTCTAGATAAAGAATGTTTTTGCTCTTTTTAAGGTCAATAGAAAGTGCATCGTTTAATTTATAATTTATTACAGCCAGTATCCCCTGTGAATTAACTGTGAGCTTTGCATCTTCAAAAAGCTTTTTTGATAATTCATATACCTTAAATGCTGAAAGATCTGCATCGGGAATAAAACCTTCGCACACAACTATTGAAGATATATCTGCTTTATTTTTTATGGCATCATATACCGCACGGCTTCCCTCTGCAAGATACTGTGATGATTTTTCACGTTCGCGCCTGGTTTGAAGCTTTTTTAAATGGCGGTAAAACTCATTTGAACTGCTTTCTATTTTATTATACATAGATAATTCACCTTTTAACTTATACTATATCATTATAATTATACTACAAAGTTTTCTCTAAAACAAGTGCATTTTTAGTGATAAAAAAAACTCAAAAGGAAATAATATCCGTGAGGTGATAACGTGAAAGTTCCTTTCCCGTTATCGCCTCCGGCGGATTCAAATGCCCGTGCGAAATTTTCTTCGCCTTCGCTCAGAAACGCACATGGGCGTAAAAATCTCTTATCATTCCTTGCCATACGAATAAGAGATAATTACTGCTTGTGCCGACGTATGGCGGCGGAATGGAGATTTTTATGGGTTATATATATGCAGTTATTGCCGGTGCTTGCATGAGTATTCAGGGTGTTATGAACACAAGGCTGGGTGAAAAAGCAGGGCTTTTTTTGGCAAATTCTTATGTTCAGGGCACGGCGTTTTTACTTTCGCTCATTGTGCTTTTATTTGCAAAGGATTCAACGCTTAAGGCCTTTGGCGAGGTTAATAAATTTTATCTTTTGGGCGGTGCATTTGGTATTGCCATAACCTTAACCGTTATGATGTCGGTTAAAGGAACATCGCCTGCTATTGCAGTTTCTACCATTCTTGTTTCCCAGCTTATTTGTGCTGCAATTATAGATGCGTTTGGGCTTATGGGAACCCAGAAACTTGCCTTTGGCTGGAACAAATATTTAGGAGCAGTTATTATGATTGCAGGAGTTCTTATTTTTAAAATGAAAAGATAGTAAACGGGTTTGTAAAAATAAAGTTTTTACAAACCCGTTTTTAAGGGAATAGGAAAAATTGATTCAGAATGGACAAAGTGAACCCCAAGTAAGATTTCATCTTACTTGGGGTGATAACCCGAAGCTGTACAAAAGTACTGCGAGTGGTGAACTTTGTTCATAGCAAAAAGGCAAAATATAGAAGAAAAATATCTCTAAAGAGATATTTTTCAACCTATATAGTAAATTTTATGATTTTATAAAACCATTTGCTTTGTGATTTTGTTTTAATCATGCCTTTTTGCGTTCTGGACTATTTTTACATTCCATCTTTCCAGATAAATCTTTGCCTTTAGTATTCCTGCAATAGTTTTTCCATCTTTAATTTCATTTTTCATTATCATATTGCAAAGCTCATTTATATGAATTTTTTCTATTTCAACAAATTCGTCTTCATCGGGGTGAGCCTTGCCTTTTTTTAAGCCAAGTGCAAGATAGATATATATTATTTCGTCAACATAACCAGGTGTTGGATAAAACTTGCCAAGGTCTATAAAAGTTTCTGCAAAAAGCCCTGTTTCCTCGGATAGTTCTCTTTTGGCACCGATTAAAGCATCTTCGCCTTTATCTCTTTTTCCGGCAGGAATTTCTAATACAAATTCTTCGTAGGGTTTTCTGAACTGACGCACAAGATATACAAAGCCATTTTCATCTACGGGAACAACTGCAACACCTCCAGGGTGCTCAACAAGTTCGCGAGTGGCTGTGGTCCCATTTGGAAGCTTTACTGTATCTACTTTTAGATTTATTATTCTGCCGTTAAATATTTTTTCGCTTGAAACAGTTTTTTCTTCATATAACATTACTCTTCATACCTTTTTTCAAATTTTCTGACCATCTTAACTACTCCCAAACCAATAAGAGAGCCAAAAACGAGAATTAAAAGAACAATGTGCCACTTGCTTTGATTAGCATAAGACGAATTTCCGTCGTAACGCTCAACGGGTGCTGTGGGGTTTTCTGTCTGGTCGCCGTATTCGTCGATAAAAACTATGCCGCCCTGTGCTTCTATTTTCATGTCTTCTCCGTTTGCATCTTTTCCATATATGCCATTTTTCTTTACGGTGAGATTGTTTATTTCGCCATTTGAATGAACATAGATATAGAGAGCATTTATCTCAAGTGCTTCCTGTGTGCCATTATACACATCGGGCACTTTGAATTTTAACTGCTCATGGCTTGCAGAATCTACAAGATATGCACCGTTTTTCACGCCATACATATTTCCTCTTGATTCCAGAGAAAGAAGAACATTATCGCCTTTTTGAGGACGGTAATCAAAGCTATCGTAATACATATAATTTTTAAAGCCCAAAACATTTATACGATCGCCCTCTATGGATTTTTTCTCCTCGTCTTTACCTTTTATATTTATTTCTTCAATTACCTGAACCTCATAGGATGATGTGCCCTTTTCAATAATATTTGCAAGAACAAGAAAATCCTGCTTTCCTGCAATTATATCTTCAACCTTTTGCTTGCTTGTGTTATCGGCAAAGGCTACACTAAAAGAAAGAAAAGCAAACACAATAAATAATGCTGATATAAATGATATTATTTTTTTCATATTATCACTTCCATAATTTTTAAAAAATAACAATTTAATTTTATCAAAAAGCTGCTGCAAAATTTATGCAGCAGCTTTATAGATTTTTATTCTTCTGTTGTTTCTGCTTCTTCTACTGCAGGAGCTTCCTGTGCTTCTTCAGCGGGAGCTTCGGGCTCGAGAAGAGCTCTTATGCTAAGACCGATTTTCTGGTCGGCAAGGTTGATTTCTACAACCTTTGCCTGAACGTGCTGGCCTATTGTAAGTTCGTCTTCAACTTTTGCAATTCTCTTATTTGCAACCTGTGAAATATGGATAAGAGCATCAACGCCGGGATAGATTTCTGCAAATGCACCGAAAGGTACGATTCTAACGATTTTACAATCTACAACATCATCTATTTTAAGTTCGTTTTCTACCTTTTTCCATGGGTTATCTTCTGCTTTTTTGAAGCCGAGAGAGATTTTGCCTTTTTCTTTATCAAAGCTTATGATATAAACTTCAACTTCGTCGCCAACATTAACAACCTCTGAAGGATGCTTGATTTTTGACCATGAAAGCTCGCTGATGTGGATAAGACCATCTACGCCGCCGATATCTGCAAATGCACCGAATTTGGTGAGAGATTTAACAATACCTTTATAGGTTTTGCCTTCGCGAACATCTGCCCAGAAGCTTTCAGCAAGAGCTGCTTTCTGTTCATTTAATACATTTTTAACAGAACCAACTATTTTGTTTCTGCCACGCATTTTTTTGATGTCGATAATTCTTAAGTTTACTTCTGTGCCAACAAGTGAAGTTAAATCCTGAAGGAATCTGTCGCTAGCCTGTGAAGCGGGAACAAATACTCTAACGCCTTTGCAGCTTACGATTACACCGCCGTTTACAGCCTGAATAACTTTACCTGTGAGGATTTCTTTTGATTCAAAAGCATCTTCAACTTCTTTGGCACCTTTGATCATTTCGAGTTTTTTCATTGAAAGTGTTACTTCACCGTCAACATCGTTAACTCTAACAACGAAAGCTTCAACTTCGTCGCCCTCGGCATACATTTTGGTGATGTCTGCACTAGGATCATCTGTTACCTCAGAAGCAGGAACAAATCCATCGGATTTATAACCAAGGTTAACGCTTAAGCCTTTTTCGCTAACCCCGATAACTGTTCCCTTAACTACATCCCTTGTATTTAAAGTAATCAGAGATTTTTCGTACTCCTCAAATTCTTGTGCGAAGCTTTCTGCTCCTTTTTGATTTTCAATCATCTTGTCTATGACCTCCTTAATTATA
>JAGBXL010000242.1 GCA_017629325.1 Clostridia bacterium
CCACACTCCATTTTTCCATTTCCAAAACATGAGAGCGGGAAAGGATAGTTGGAAGGATGGTGTTTAAATTATCACAAACAAATATAAAAACCGCATAGGAAGGAGGCTCCTCAATAATTTTCAAAATGGCATTTTGCCCGGGAGCATCCATAAGATGAGCATTTTCAATTATATAAAGGCGGTATTTGCTGTTTGTGGGCTTTGTGTAGACAGCTTTTTTCATTTCCCTTAGCTTATCTACCTCAATAACCTTTTTATCTCCGTTTGAAATTGTGCTGCAGTCGGGGTGAGCACCGCTTATCACACTTAAACATCCATTACATTTTCCGCAGGCAGAGCCTGTTTCGCACATAATATACTGAGCAATTTTCCTACAGGCAGTTTTTTTGCCAAGCCCCTTTTCGCCTTTTATAATGTAGCACTGGCGGAGACTATCGGTTTGAACTGAATTAGCAAAGTGGGAGATAAGCTTTTCCTGAGATGCTGATAACATAACTATACCTTATTACACCTTTTCAAAGCGGTCAACATCTAAAACAAATATTGTGGCACCGCCAATCTGAACTTCGATTGGATAGGGTGTGAAAGAAGCAGATGCACTCATTGGCATTGGAGATGCAGTTATCTGAGTTCTTCTCTGGCTCTTTGCACGAATAATATCTATAGCTTCCTGAACCTTTTCGTCCTCTGTACCGATAATCATAGTGATGTTTCCTGCTTTTAAAAAGCCGCCTGTGGTGGCAAGCTTGGTAACGCTGAAACCGTTTTTGCTAAGCTCGTTTATAACCTTGTTACCATCTTCATCGTTAACTATTGCAAGGATTAATTTCATAATATCACTCTCCTT
The DNA here is from genome assembly GCA_017629325.1 of Clostridia bacterium. Taxonomy (GTDB): domain Bacteria; phylum Bacillota; class Clostridia; order UMGS1810; family UMGS1810; genus RGIG1828. The sequence continues at coordinate 848 of JAGBXL010000242.1, forward strand.
AAAGTTTTCTAATTATATTATATAATGAAATAAGCATAAAAGCAAGAAAAATTTGTTTATCTTGACTATGTTTTAAATTTATGATATTAAGGTTTAGTAAACGTATCTTTGATTTTGTTAAACACCAAATTCGCCAAGTTTCAGAGTATGGGTATGTTTTTGGAAGTGATTCTGCAGGATTGTGCGTGCTTTAGCACGCGTAATCCGAAGCCCAAACGTACAAAAATATACCCATACTTTGAAACGAGCTTATTATTAATGCAGATACAAATTTGTCCTTTATTAAATTTATTTATTTCCAACATATAAACGAAAGAAATCCGCTCATTTGAGCGGATTTCCTTCATTTCTATTCACTCTTCTCTTTTATCTCTTATCTTAATTTATTCTTCTTGAGAATCAGCCTTAATCTTTTCAACAAGGTGAGCAGGAACTTCTTCATAGTGGTCCATCTTAAAGGAGAATGTGCCTCTGCCATTTGTGAGATATCTTAAATCGGTTGCATATTTAACCATTTCGCTGCAGGGGATAAGAGCTTCGATTTCGGTGTGATTTTCGCTTATTGGGTTCATGCCGAGTATTCTGCCACGGCGTTTGTTGATATCGCCTGCAACATCACCTGTTGCTGTGTTTCTCACTCTTGCTTTCAGCATACCTATGGGTTCTAATAAAACAGGGTTTGCCTGGGTTAAGCCTGTTTTATAGCAGATTGAAGCGGCAGTTTTAAATGCCATTTCGCTGGAATCAACCGGGTGGTAGGAGCCATCTAAAAGTGTGGCTTTAAGATTAACAACAGGGAAGCCTGCCACAACACCTTTTTGCATACTTTCTCTTAAGCCTTTTTCAACTGCGGGGAAGTAGTTTTTGGGAACAGAGCCGCCAAACACTTTTTCTTCAAATATTAAATCGTCGCTTTCGCAAGGCTCAAATTCAATCCATACATGACCATACTGACCATGACCGCCGGACTGTTTTTTGTGTTTTCCTTCAACCTTAACTTTTTTCTTTATTGCTTCGCGGTAGGCAATTTTGGGGTCTTTTAGTGTTACATCCACACCAAATTTTGATAAAAGCTTGGAGCAGATAATGTTAAGATGCTGTTCGCCAACACCCGAAATAACTGTTTCGCGGGTTTCTTTGTTGTTTTCAAGGCGGAAGGTTTTGTCTTCGCTCATAAGCTTGGCAAGACCTGAACTGATTTTTTCTTCATCGCCTTTTGCCTTTGGAACAATTGCCAGAGAAATAACAGG
>JAGBXL010000030.1 GCA_017629325.1 Clostridia bacterium
ACCCTTTGATAGAAAAAATCTTAACAAAATAAGTAATCAATAATATTTTGACAAATCCGCCATAATATAGTATAATTTGATTATCTATAACTACAAAGAGGTTAAAATTATGGACTACAACAAACTTTCAGAATTATTATTTGGTCATATCACAAAAACTCCGGCAGATTTTGAAGCAATTTATCCGCAAAGAAATTTAGGTGAAGATGTAAAGGTTACCCGTTTTGCACCCTCGCCAACAGGCTTTTTGCACATTGGCGGTCTGTTTGCGGCTCTTATATCCGAAAGAATTGCTCACCAATCGGGCGGAAAATTTATTTTAAGAATAGAAGATACCGACAAAAAGCGTGAAGTTGATGACGGTGTTACAAAAATCCTTGAGGGACTAATTGGCTTTGGTGTTAAAATCGACGAAGGATTTACCGATTTTGATAAGCAGGAAGGCTCCTACGGACCTTATATGCAAAGCCAGAGAGCCGAAATTTATCAAACCTTTGCTAAAGCTCTTGTTAAAGAAGGAAAAGCTTACCCTTGCTTTTGCTCCGAGGAAGATTTATCTCAAACAAGAGAAATTCAGGAAAAAGAAAAGCTTCTTCCGGGCTATTGGGGCAAATTTGCAAAATGCCGCGATTTAAGCTACGAAGAAATTGAAGCAAAAATAAATGCAGGCGAAAAATTTGTTCTTCGTTTAAAATCCTGCGGCTCAGAAGAAAGAAAGGTTTCCTTTAAAGACGGAATCAAGGGCAAAATTGAAATGCCCGAAAATATTGTTGATGTGGTTGTTTTAAAATCCGACGGAATACCAACCTATCACTTTGCCCATGTTGTTGACGATTATTTAATGGGCACAACAAATGTTATAAGAGGCGACGAATGGATTTCGTCTATTCCAATTCATTTGCAGATGTTCTATATGATGGGAATTAAACCTCCCAAATATGCTCACATAGCCCCCATTATGAAAGAAGACGAGGGCGGAAAAAGAAAAATTTCTAAAAGAAAAGACCCCGAAGCTGCCGTTACCTACTACGACGAAGAGGGCTACCCAACAGACGGCGTTATTGAATATCTTTTAAACCTTGCAAACTACACCTTTGAAGATTTCAGAAAAGCAAACAAAACTGCACACTGGTCGGAATTCAAGCTCGAAATGAGTAAAATGAGCACATCGGGCGGACTTTTTGACCTTGTAAAACTAAATGATGTTTGTAAAAACAAGGTTGCATCATACACAGCCGAAAAGGTGTATGAATTAGCAAGCAAATGGGCAGAAAAATATGATAAAGAGCTTTTTGAACTTTTAACAAGAGATAAAGACTTTTCCGTGGCAATGTTTAATTTTGACAGAAACCCCGATAAGCCAAGAAAAGACATCGGCAAATGGTCGGAGGTGAGAGATGCATTTTCATTTATGTTTGACGAAACCTTTGACGGAGAGTTTGCCGAAGTTGAAAATATATCTAAAGAAGATGCAAAAAAAATGCTTGAGCTTTATAAAGACATGTATGACGAAAAAGCAGATAACAACGAGTGGTTTGAAACCATGAAAGATTTAGCCGAAAAGACGGGCTTTGCAAGAGAAGTTAAAGAATATAAGAAAAACCCTGAAAGCTATCCAGGTCATGTTGGTGATGTTAGTAACATAGTTAGAGTAGCCGTAACCGGAAGAACAAAATCGCCCGACCTTTGCTCAATTATGAAGCTTCTGGGCAAAGAAAAAGTTATTGAAAGAATTGAAAGAGCGATAAATGCTCTCGGACTATAAACCTTAAAGGAGACACATAAATGGAAGAATATATTTCATCTAATTTTATTCACGATGCCATAGATAAAGACCTCTCTGACGGCGTTTACGAAAAGGTGCAAACCCGTTTTCCGCCCGAGCCAAACGGCTATTTGCACATTGGTCATGTTAAAGCTATAAACATCGACTTTTCAACTGCAAAAAAATATGGCGGCACATGTAACCTCCGCCTTGACGACACCAACCCCACAAAAGAAGATGTGGAATATGTTGATGCCATAATGGAAGATATTAAATGGCTTGGTTTTAACTGGGATAATGTTTATTATGCTTCTGACTATTTCCCCATTATTTATGAATGTGCAATAAAGCTTATTAAAAAAGGGCTTGCTTATGTTGACGATTTAACTGCCGACGAAATAAGAAAGTACCGAGGCACCTTAACCGAGCCCGGTAAGGAAAGCCCATACAGGAATAGAAGTGTTGAAGAAAACCTCGATCTTTTTGAAAGAATGACAAAGGGCGAATTTGAAACAGGCGAAAAGGTGCTCCGTGCCAAAATCGATATGGCATCGGGCAATATGAATATGAGAGACCCCGTTATATACAGAGTTCTCCACGCTACCCACCACCGCACAGGCGACAAATGGTGCGTTTACCCAATGTATGACTTTGCACACCCCATTTCCGACACAGCAGAGGGCGTTACACACTCACTTTGCTCACTTGAATTTGAAGACCACCGTCCCCTTTACGACTGGTTTTTAAAGGCTTGCGATTTCCCAACACCTTCAAGACAGATAGAATTTGCCAGACTTAACTTAACAAACACCTTAACAAGCAAAAGAAAATGCTTAAAGCTTGTTAAAGAGGGCATTGTTGACGGTTGGGACGACCCAAGAATGTCCACAATCTGCGGTATGAGAAGAAAGGGCTACCCCTCTGATGCCCTTATAGACTTTGCCGAAAGAATTGGTGTGGCAAAATCATTTAGCGTGGTTGACTACCAGATGCTTGAACACTGCGTTAGAGAAAATCTTAACTTAAACGCACCAAGAGCTATGGCTGTGCTCCACCCATTAAAAGTTACTATTGAAAACTATCCTGATGGAGTATCAGAAAAATTAAGCGTTGAAATTAACCCCAACAAAGAAGAGGCAGGCACAAAGGAAATTACCTTCTCTAAAAATATTTTTATTGAAAAAGATGACTTTATGGAAGTTCCTGTTAAGGGCTACAAGAGATTAACCCCCGATAATGAGGTACGCCTTAAGGGTGCATATTTTATAAGGGTTAAAGAAATTATTAAAGATAAAGACGGCGAGGTTTGTGAACTCATCTGCACCTACGACCCCGAATCAAAGGGCGGAAATTCACCCGACGGAAGAAAAGTTAAGGGCACAATTCAGTGGGTAGATGCCGAAAACTGCATTGAAGCTGCGGTTAATATGTATGACAAGCTCTTTTTAACCGAAAACCCCGGCGATGTTGACGAATACCTTGATAACTTAAACCCCAAATCTTTAGATGTTTTATACGGCTGTAAAATTGACGCTGATTTAGCCACAGCTAATCCCGGCGACTCATTCCAGTTTATGAGAAACGGCTATTTTACAGTTGATAAATATTCAACACCCGACAACATCATCTTTAACCTCACGGCAACACTTAAAGATTCCTTTAAATTGCCGGAGCAGAAGTAATTATGGCATCAAAAAAAGCACCCAAAAAGGTGCAGAGCCAGTGTGAAATGTGTGCATATTTTGATTATGACGACGATTATGAGGAATATGTTTGCATGATGAATATGGACGAAGACGAAGCCGTGAGATTTTACGGTAGCGGCCATGAGAGCTGCCCTTACTTTAGATTTTACGACGAGTATAAAATCGTTCAGAAACAAAACTAATGAAATAAACCCTGTATGTGATTTCAAAAATTACATACAGGGTTTTTGTTATACATTCAAAACATTAACCACTTCCACACCCATTCTCTTTGCATAATCTATGGTGTTTTTTGTTCCGCCCTTATGACCCCCAAACACTACAATCACCAAATTACACCTATCAACCATCCATTTATTCCTAAGCTGATAACACCCTAAAAAATAATGATTATTGATTTCTTTTACAAGGTCTGCATTTTTTATTATTTTATCATATCGATTTCTTTCCGACATACTTCGTCTGCTCTCAAAATTCGGGTGAGGCAGGGCACATATCAGATGTATGTTTTTATTTCTTTTCTTCTTTTCCAACACAATCTCTGCCGCCCATATATCTGTTCCTTCTGCCATACCTGATATAAAAGTTACATATCCCGCTGCAATGGCATCGTC
>JAGBXL010000243.1 GCA_017629325.1 Clostridia bacterium
CAAAGCTTTATATATGCAGACGCTGTCTTAATAAATACACAAAATTTAGATACAAAAGCTATGAACTCAAATACAAATACAACTACTATCACTCTAAATGTGTTGAATGCGGCGATATGCATCACATCGTGAATTATGTTAAACCTATGTATGCATGGAAATTAATATTTACCAAAAGACCGACCTCAAAACACTTATAGACAAGGACAATGAAAAATCTCTCAAACTACAATATTTAAAAGAAAAAATATTAAAATACCTTCGCTGGTAAACAAAATGCGGTTTTCCCAAAAGGAAGCCGCATTACTAATATAAAAAGCATCTTTACGGAGGATACTCATGAAAAACCTTGCCTCACCAAAAGTTATAAAAGAAATTCTTGAAGAAAGCGGATTTAAATTTTCAAAATCACTGGGTCAGAATTTTCTTATAGATGAATCTGTGCTGGATAAAATGATTGCAGGCTCAGGCATAGATGAAAACACAAATGTAATAGAAATAGGACCAGGTTTTGGCACACTCACCCAGAGGCTTTGCATGAATGCCAAAAAGGTTGTTGCAATAGAAATAGACAGCACAGCCGTTCCTATTTTAGAAAAAAACCTTGAGGAATTTAACAATTTAAAAATAATAAATGACGATGTTTTAAAATGCGACCTTGAAAAAATAATAGCCGAAGAATTTGGCGGAGAAAACATTAAAATCGTTGCCAATCTGCCTTATTATATTACCACGCCTATTATTATGCATATTCTGGAAAGCCGTGTGAAAACAGACAGCCTTTGCATAATGATTCAAAAAGAAGTTGCCCAGAGAATTGCGGCAAAACCCTCAACTAAAGACTACGGCGCTCTTACGGTGGCAGTTAATTATTACTCTACTCCAAGGCTCATTTGCAATGTGCCGCCGTCATCTTTTATTCCAATGCCAAAGGTGTCTTCTTCTGTTATATCACTGGATATAAGAAAAGAGCCTCCCGTTACACTAAAAAACGAAAAAGGCTATTTTAAGGTGGTTAAGGCAGCCTTTGGGCAAAGAAGAAAAACTCTTCTTAATGCTCTTTCCAATAGCAGTGCAATTCCCCTTTCAAAAGATGAAGTGTTAAAGGTTTTAACTGGCTGCGGAATCGATGAAAAAAGAAGAGGTGAAACTCTTTCTTTAGAGGATTTTGCAAATATTTCAAACATGATTTTTAGTTAATACGGTGATACAATGAAAAAAGTAACCATAGGCAAAAACGATGCTTCACAGAGGCTCGATAAGTTTTTGTTTAAATATTTTAATTCTATTCCTGCATCTTTGGTGTATAAAGGAATACGAAAAAAACGAATAAAGGTAAATGGAAAAAGAGCAGAGCAAAACTATATGCTTTCCGAGGGTGATGTGCTTGAACTTTATATAAACGATGAATTTTTTGAAAGCACCCCAAAGGAAAACGAATTTTTATCTCTTAAGCCAAGCCTTAATATTGTTTATGAAGACGAAAATATTATGCTCGTTGATAAACGCCCAGGGGTACTATGCCATGAAGACGAAAGCGAAACAAAAAATACCCTTATAAACAACATTAAAGCATATTTATACCAAAAAAATGAATATAATCCCGAAAACGAAAACTCCTTTGCACCCGCCCTTTGCAACAGAATAGACAGAAACACCGGCGGAATTGTTATTGCAGCCAAAAACGCAATGACACTGCGGATAATGAACGAAAAAATTAAAGCAAGAGAAATAGATAAATTCTACCTTTGCCTTGTTAAAGGAACACCAAATCCAAAAGAGGCAACACTTAAAGATTATTTAGTTAAAAATAATGAGCAAAACAGAGTGTATATTCATAAAACACCTGTTCCCGAAAGTAAAACCGTTATCACAAAATATAAGGTTTTGAAAGAAGGGAATTTAACCTCGCTTTTAGAGGTTGAGCTTTTAACAGGAAGAACTCATCAGATAAGAGCACACATGGCATCTGTTGGCCATCATTTAGCCGGCGACGGCAAATATGGAACTAACGAATTCAACAAAAAAATCGGCAGGAAAACCCAGGCTCTTTATTCGTATAAATTAAGATTTAATTTTAAAGATGAAAATGAGCTATCCTATCTTAACGGAAGAACTTTTGAAGTAAAGGAAATACCATTTGCTAAAGATATTCCATAAAAAAGCTAGTGTAAATTTATAATTTACACTAGCTTTTTTAATTAAGATTTTAACAAATCCTCGGAGATAGGAAAAATGTTTTGGAATAAACGAACCGAGCACCAAACAAACCCCGTTTGTTTGGTGTGGTAGCCCGAAGCTGTACCAAGGTACTGCGAGTGGCGAGGTTCGTTTATAG
>JAGBXL010000244.1 GCA_017629325.1 Clostridia bacterium
AATATATAAAAAAGTGATTTCATCACATCAACCCCCTGTCTCAGTTTTGCTTCGGTCGGCGGTAACCGCTTGCCACTGGCAAGCACCGCCCCCCAATCTTAGAGGCAAAAAGGTACACTTTTTTGAAACAGGCAAAATTACGCACGACTGCGCGTAATTTCCTATGTTATAAAATAAAAAGAGGCTGTAGCAAAATGGAAAAATACCGGTTCGTCGAGGACGCCGAACCCTACAAACTGTGTTGCGTATATCCTGCACACACAGTTTACATGTAGGGGACGGCCTCCCGGACGTCCCGAAAACATTTTGCTAAAGCCTCTTTTTTGGGTAATAGATAAATCAATAATTTTCAGCTTTAATCTGGAAGTAAGCCTGTGGGTGAGCACAAACGGGGCACCCTTGGGGAGCTTTTTTACCAATAACAATGTGTCCGCAGTTTGAACACTGCCAAATCATATCGTCATCTCTTGAAAATACCAAACCGCCCTCAATGTTTTCAATAAGCTTTCTATATCTTTCTTCATGCTCTTTTTCTATTTTTCCAACCTGCTCAAAAAGGTCGGCAATTTCGTCAAAGCCTTCTTCTCTTGCATCTTTTGCCATCTGGTCATACATTTCGGTCCATTCATAGTTTTCACCGGCAGCTGCATCAGCAAGGTTTTCAAGTGTTCCCGGAATTCCTCCGTGAAGAAGCTTAAACCAGATTTTTGCATGTTCTTTTTCGTTGTTTGCTGTTTCTTCAAATATAGAAGCTATCTGAACATAGCCGTCTTTTTTTGCTTTTGAAGCATAATAAGAATATTTGTTTCTTGCCTGGCTTTCGCCTGCAAAAGCAGCCATAAGATTAGCTTCTGTTTTTGTTCCTTTTAAATCTTTCATAGGTATAAACCTCCTTAATTTATGTATTTAGGTTATTATATCACTCAAATTACCAAAAGTCTACCAAAACTTTGTTAATTTATTTTTAAAATATATATTTACAAAATGACGATTTTGGTATATAATATGAAATAATGCACAGTGTGTTGTGCTAATCAATACGGAGAGGTATCGAAGTGGTCATAACGGGGCTGACTCGAAATCAGTTTGCGAGCAATCGCACGTGGGTTCGAATCCCACCCTCTCCGTTTTTATTTACATAAAAAAGATAAAATAGCAGCACCGTGAAATAAAATTCACAGTGCTTTTTTTAAGAGGTGAACCAAAATTGAGTAATGTAACCGAAATATTTGGCAGCGAAGTTTTTAATGACACAGTTATGCGTTCCGCACTCCCGCAAGAAACCTATGATGCACTCATGGAAACCATAACAGAGGGCAAGCCCATGTCTTTGGAAACTGCAAATGTTGTAGCTAGTGCTATGAAAGATTGGGCACTTAAAAAAGGTGCCACACACTATACCCATTGGTTTCAGCCAATGACAGGTATTACTGCCGAAAAGCACGATAGCTTTATTTCTCCTGCCGAAGGCGGAAAAGCTATTATGGAATTTTCGGGTAAAGAGCTCATAAAAGGTGAGCCCGATGCATCATCATTCCCATCAGGTGGTCTTCGTGAAACCTGTGAAGCCAGAGGCTACACTGCGTGGGACCCCAGCTCTTTTGCCTTTATTAAAGATGGTACCCTTTGTGTTCCAACAGCTTTTTGCTCCTATGGCGGCGAAGCATTAGATAAAAAAACTCCTCTTCTTCGTTCAATGGAAGCAATAAACACCCAGGCGGTAAGAGTTTTAAAACTTATGGGCGAAGATAGCGTTCGTAATATAAACATAACCGTAGGTCCTGAGCAGGAGTATTTCCTTGTAGATAAAAATCTTTACGATATGCGTGAAGATTTGGTTTTCACAGGCAGAACACTTTTTGGTGCCAAACCTCCAAAAGGTCAGGAATTAGATGACCACTATTTTGGTGTTATAAAACCAAGAGTTTCTGCATTTATGAAAGAATTAGATGAAGAGCTTTGGAAGCTTGGCATATATGCAAAAACAAAGCATAACGAAGCAGCTCCCGCACAGCATGAGCTTGCTCCCGTTTTCACAACAGTAAATATTGCTACCGACCATAATCAGCTCACAATGGAAATGATGAAAAAGGTTGCTTTAAGGCACGATTTGGTTTGTCTTCTTCATGAAAAACCATTTGCGGGTGTAAATGGTTCCGGTAAGCATAATAACTGGTCTATTTCAACCGATGGGGGAGAAAACATTTTCAAACCCGGTAAAAATCCTCACGATAACAAACGCTTTATTCTGTTTTTATGTGCAGTAATTAAAGCGGTAGATGAATATCAGGATCTTTTAAGAGTTTGCATTTCAACTGCCGGCAACGACCACCGTCTCGGCGGTGATGAAGCACCACCGGCAATAGTTTCTCTCTATCTTGGCGAGCAAATAGAAAATATTCTCGAAGCCTTGGAAAATGATGCTGAGTATAATGAGAAAAAACGCGAAAAAATGCAAAGCGGTGCTCATGTAATACCCACCTTCTCAAAAGACACAGCCGATAGAAACCGCACATCACCTCTTGCATTTACCGGTAATAAATTTGAATTCAGAATGCTTGGCTCTGCCAATTCTGTTGCAGGCCCCAACACTGTGTTTAACACAATCGTTGCCGAAGCTCTTTGTCAGTTTGCCGATGAATTGGAAAATGCAGATGATGTTAAAAAAGCTATCGATGATATAATCCGCAAAACCATAAAAAAACATAAAAGAATTATTTTCAGCGGCAATAATTACAGCGAAGAATGGGTTAAAGAAGCCGAAAAAAGAGGTCTTCTTAATATAGCAAGCACCCCCGAGGCAATACCTTATTTAATAGATAAAAAGAATATAGAGCTCTTCACCAAACACGCTGTGTATAACGAAGCAGAGCTTGAAGCAAGATGCGAAATCCTTCTCGAAACCTATGCTAAAACAGTAAACATAGAAGCTCTCACAATGGTAGATATGATTAAAAAAGATATCATTCCCGCAGTGAGCAGCTATACCGAAGAAATTTCAAATGCTGCTCTTGCTAAGAAGGCATTTGTAAAATCTATCGACACCAAAATGGAAGAAAACCTCGTTATAAAACTTTCAAAGCTCAATGCAGAGCTGTATGATGCAGCAGGTGCAATAGAAAAAGCAATTAGCGATTCTTCAAAGTTCGATGGTAATGTTGTTGGGCTTTCCCGTTTTTACAGAGAAAAGGTTTTAGAAGCAATGAATAAGGCAAGAGTTATTGTAGATGAGCTTGAGGTAAACACATCAAGAGAATACTGGCCTTATCCTACATACGCAGATTTATTATTCAGCGTTAATTAAGATTAAACAGCGTACCTAAAAATAGAGTACGCTGTTTGTTATAATATAGGAAATTGCACGCAAGCGTGTGCAATTTTGCATATTTCAAAAAAGTGTACCTTTTTGCCCCCAAGAGTGGGGGGCGGTGCTTGCCAGTGGCAAGCGGTTACCGCCGACCGAAGCAAAACTGAGACAGGGGGTTGATGTGATGAAAT
>JAGBXL010000245.1 GCA_017629325.1 Clostridia bacterium
AAAACAAATTATAATAACAATAACATAAAAGCGGAAAGTAGGCAAAAAATGACGAATTTTCCAAATAGAAAGCTGCCAAGGTTAAAGGAATTTGATTATAGCAGAAGCGGTGCGTATTTTGTTACGATTTGTAGTCATGGCAAAAATCATTTGTTTGGTGAAATTAAAAATGGGCAGATACACTTGAACGGATTAGGTGAGATTATAAATCGTGAAATTTTAAAAATTCAAATTCATTATTATAATATTGAGATAGATAAATATGTTATTATGCCAAATCATGTTCATATGATTATATGCATTTTAGGTGCGGAAGGGATAAATCCCTTCCCTACAAAGAAAAATGACATATCAAATGTTATCGGAAAATTCAAAGCAGGTGTTACCAGAATTGCAGGGAATGCATTTATGCATTCCGAAAAAACACGTATATGGCAGTCATCTTTCCACGACCACATAATACGTGATAAAGAGGACTACAACAAAATATGGGAATATATAGACACAAATCCTTTAAAATGGGAACTGGATTGTTTCTATAATTCAAAAAAAGAACAGTGAAAAACTTCACTGTTCTTTTTTGGTTTAGAAATACGAATTTATTTCGAATTCCAATTATTTAATTTTAGGAAGAGATGCAGCAGCAACAGACTGACCAACTCTTCTTGCTTTTTCATCGGGGATATGGAGTTTAAGCTTTTTATCAAGCTCGGGGAATTCGGTTTTTATTACTTCGTTAGCTTTATCAAGAAGAATTGTACCGCCCTTACCGCTTGTTACTCTACCCATGATAAGAACGTGTTTTATATCGTAGAAGAGTGAGTAGTAAGCAATTGTGTAGCCAAAATATGTTCCCATTGTTTCATAGATGGCGGCGGCTCTCGGGTCGTCTTTTTCCATAAGACCCTGAACAACTTTGAGTTTTTCGGCAGGTGAAAGACTTTCGTCAAGCTCAATTCCTGCTTTTGGAGCAAGTTTGATAACTGCGTCTTGTGAGAAATATTTAACACCGCAGCCATAGTCGCCACTCCATTCGTCAACCATAGCACCTTTATTGTAGTCAACAGGAACAAAAGCAAGTTCGTTGAGCCAGCCGGTGATGTTACCGTCCATATCAACATAGCCTGCAGCTTCGCTTGTGCCCATTGCTATGCCCATAACGCCGTTGTCTTCTAAGCTCATAGCACCGGCTAAGGCTGTTACATCGCCATCGTTTGCAACTTCAACGGGAACATCGCCGATTTCTTTTGCAACATTTATATACATATTTTTAACGTGTTTTTCAAAATCATCATCATTAACTTTTAAGAAAAGTGATGCAACCATGATTTTGTTGTCAACATAAACACCGGCAGAAGAAACACCGATTGCATCTACTCTTGGCATGTGAGAAGCAGCGGTTTTCATTGCTTCTAAAATGCCTTCGTAGTGATACATTGGGTCGCTCTGGAGTTTGGGGAACCAAACAACTTCTTCGCTGTAAACAGTTTTGCCATCAACAACTGCAGAAACTTTTCTGTCGCTTCCGCCTGCATCAAAGCCTATGCGGCAGCCGTCGAGGTGTCTGCCAATTGGAGATGCTGCATCGTTTTCCTTTGGAGCGTCGGCTACATTTTCAACATAGCAAACCTCAAAAGGTCTTTCATATACTCTTGCCATAAAGTTAAAGTCAAATTCTCTTGCACCGCCAACGCAGTAGTCTGCAGCAATGCGGTCGTAAATTACTTTTGAGCCGGCAACAAAAACTCTAAAGCCACCCTTTGCCCAAAGAAGAGTTTTAATAATTCTTTCAATAATTCCGTAGTTTTCGTCATCGTGGCCTGTGCCATCTTTAAACACGTCCATAGTGTAGGTTGCCATAAGGGAATTTGTTCTTTCCACACAAACAGTAACCTTTTGTGATTCTGCTTTTGCAACTGCCGATTTAAAGTCATTTATAACTTTTATCATAGGCATAAATTCTGGTTCAAGCTTTGCAATCATTAGTTTTTGCCTCCTTCATAGCGGATAGTGCCGCCAAGTATTGTTTTATTTATATTAAATTTTTCGTCTGCAATTATGATATCTGCTCTTTTGCCTTCTTCAAGTGAGCCGATTTCTTTGTCTTCGCCAAGGGCTCTAGCAGGATAGAGAGAAGCGCAGTTAACTGCTTCATAAATTTCTAAATCGCTGTTTTCATAGAGATTGAAAACTGCATTATTTAAATTAAGCACGCTTCCTGCAATTGTGCCATCGGGCATAAGGCATTTAATGCCTTCTTTATGTACGGGCTGACCGCCTAAGGTGTAGTCGCCGTCTTCCATTCCGCCGGCTCTAATGCAGTCGGTAATAAGGCAGAGTTTATCTCCTTTGAGTTTGGCAACCAAACCAAATAAACCTTTATTAACATGGAATGTGTCGGCAATAAGTTCGGTTGTAACCTTATCGTCTGCAAGTGCGGCACCCACAACACCAGGGCTGCGGTGCGAGAGAGCTGTCATAGCGTTAAAAAGGTGGGTGGTGTGGCGTACACCTGCTTCAATACCTTTAAGTGCTTCATCATAAGAAGCATCGGTGTGTCCCATAGAAACCAAGACATCTGTTTTTTCTGTAACCTTTTTAATGCATTCTATTGCTCCGTCAACCTCGGGAGCAACGGTGAAGAGCTTAACAATGTCTGCATTTTCTATAATAAAATCGGCATCGGGTTTTAAAATGTGTTCTTCGGCCTGTGCGCCTTTTTTAGCAGCATTTATAAAGGGGCCTTCGCTGTTTACACCAAGAATTCTTGAGCCGTAATATTCATTAGAATTTTTAACCTCTCTAACAGTATCAAAGGCTGTTTCAATTTCTTTTTTAGAAACTGTCATAGTGGTTGGGCACCATGCGGTAACACCGTTTTTAATAATACCCATAGCCATTTTTTTAATTCCTTCGGCATCGCCGTCGGAAGCATCGGCACCAAGATATCCGTGAATATGCATATCAACTAAACCGGGAGCAACATACATTCCCTTTGCATCGATGATTTCATAATCTGCGGTGTTAATTTCGTTAAGATTTGCAATTTTTTCAATTTTTTCGTCAAATACAATTGCCATATTTTCGGCTACTTTATCTTTTAAAATAAGCTTGCCGTTTATAATGCATTTCATAGGATTACCCCTTTCTTAATTATTTATCTTTACTGACATTTTAATATAAAAAATGCAAAATAGATTTGCACCATATTATATATTTTTTTCATTATATTCTAATTTTTGCTTGATTATATTTGTTTATGATGTTATACTGAATTTGGTGATAACTATGCTTACATATAAAGGCGTAAAACTAAACGAAACAATAAATATTGAAGAGCTTTTTACCGTGCACTATTTTGAATACTCTAAAGATTATAGCTTTGTTGGTGAAACACACGATTTCTGGGAATTTGTGTATGTTGACAAAGGCGAAATCATTGCAACTGCAGATGATGAGGATTATTTATTAGACCACGGCAAAATAATTTTTCACAAGCCAAACCAGTGGCACACCTTAAGGGCAAACGGCTCTATTGCACCCAATATTGTTATTGCAACATTCAGTTGTAAAGATAAGATAATGGAATTTTTTGAAGATAAAATAATGGCGGTAGGTCAGGCACAAAAAAGCCTTATTTCAAAAATAATCGTGGAATTTTCTAATTCTTTTTCTACCCCACTTAGCGACACTTATGCCTGCGATTTAACAAGACAAGCCGAGCAGCCCATTGGCTCGGAGCAGCTTTTAAAGCTTTATTTAACAGAGCTGCTGATTTCTTTTATGCGTGATAACGACGCTTGTCAGTATTCCCTGCCAAAGAGCAACAGCATAAATTCCACTCTGGAATATATTTTAAACTATATGAATCAGCAGATAGGTCAAAGGCTCACTTTAGACGATTTGTGTGTTTACACAGGTATGAGCAAGGCTGCCCTTTCCGCCCTTTTTGCCAATAATCTTGGCAGAGGACCTATTGAGCACTTTATATATTTAAAAACCGAGCTTGCCAAGAAACACTTGAGGGAAGATAACTACAACATAACCCAGATAGCATATATGCTTGGCTATTCCACAGTTCACTATTTTTCAAGGCAGTTTAAAAAGGTAACAGGCATGAGCCCGTCGCAATACAGTAATTCTGTTAAAGCTATTGTTAATAAAGAAAAGCACATATAGAAATATAATAAAAGGCGTTGAAATTTTTTTGTGTTTCAACGCCTTTTATTATTTATCGGCTTAAGATTCCATAAGCAATTCCATCTTTTACAGAATCTATTTTAACTAAAGCAAATTTATGAGACAAATCTTCATTGGATTTTACTCTTACGCATATATAATTTGATAAATGCCCCTCGTAGAAGCCGTCTTTTGTTTTTCTTTCA
>JAGBXL010000246.1 GCA_017629325.1 Clostridia bacterium
CAAAATCTTTTGGATAAATTCTTACCTCTTGTAAAAATGACGGCCTTACCAAAGGGAAGCTATGCTTTTTTTGACCTTGAAAAAGGCGAAGATGCGGTGTTTATTGAAAAGGAAAGCCTGAAATCAAAAGCTCTTTATAAAAATCTTAAATTCTGCAAAAGTGCCATTTTGTTTTCACTCACCCTTGGAATTGGGATTGACAGGCTTATTTCCAAATACTCTGTTTTAAGCCCCGCATCTGCACTTTGCATAAATGGGATAGCTACTGCACTTATTGAAGAATATGCCAACATTTTTTGTGGTGAAATCAAAGAAATTTTAAAGGGCGAAAACCTTTTTTTAATGCCCCGTTTTAGCCCGGGTTATGCCGATTTTGATTTAAAAAACCAAAATCTTTTTATAAAGCTTACAAATGCCGAAAAAATATGCGGAATAAATTTAACTGATGGATATATGATGACACCGTCAAAATCTATTACCGCAATTATGGGTGTATCTGATACAAATTTATCTTGCAATAAATCTGGCTGTGAAATATGTGGTAACAAAAACTGCAAGTTCAGAAGATAGGAGAATTTTTATGAATATATTAAATAAACTTGGAAAAGAAATGCTCTTTTTTGAAGGCGGTATGGGAACAACCCTGCAGAAAAAAGGTCTGGGGGTTAATGAGCTACCGGAGAGCTGGAATTTAACTCACGCCGATATAATAACAAATATCCACCTTGATTATTTAAACTCGGGCTGCAACATAATTAAATTAAATACCTTTGGTGCAAATTCTCTTAAATTCCCAAATAAAAATGAACTTAAAGAGGTTATAACGACAGCTTTTTTAAACGCTAAAAAAGCGATAGAATTATCTGGCAGAAAAGACGATATATACATAGCTCTTGATATTGGTCCAACAGGAAAGCTTTTAAAACCCCTTGGTGATATGGAATTTGAAGATGCTGTAGCTATTTTTGGTGAGGTTGCAGCTATTGGAAATGAACTTGGTGTTGACCTTTGCCTTGTTGAAACAATGAATGACCTTTATGAAACAAAGGCGGCAATACTGGGTGTTAAAGAAAATTCAAATCTTCCACTCTTTGTTACAAACGCTTATGATAAATCGGGAAAACTTATGACAGGTGCATCGCCCGAGGCGGTGTGTGCCTGCGTTGAGGGGCTTGGTGCTGATGCTATTGGCCTTAACTGCTCATTTGGACCTGAAGATATGAAGCCCATTGTTCAAAGGCTCGCTAAAGTTTCATCACTTCCCATTATTGTTTGCCCTAATGCAGGACTACCCAAAATAGAAAACGGCGAAACTGTGTTTGACATTGACGAAGATAAGTTTTCATCTCTTATGGAAGACATTGCGAATTTAGGAGTGCATGTTGTTGGCGGCTGCTGCGGCACAACACCAAAACACATGAAAGCTCTTACTAAAAGGCTCAAAGGTTTTGTGCCAAAGAGAGTTACAGAAAAAAACCTTTCTGTTATATCTTCCTACACACACTGCGTGGAATTTGGTAAAGAGAGCGTTATTATTGGCGAAAGAATTAACCCCACCGGCAAAAAGCTCTTTAAAGAAGCACTTAAAAATGACGATATAGACTATATTTTAAATGTGGGCTTAAAGCAGGAAGAAGCAGGTGCACATGTTTTAGATGTTAATGTTGGCTTGCCTGAAATTGATGAAGAAGCAATGATGAAAAAGGTGGTAACAGCTCTTCAGTCTGTTACCAATCTACCCCTCCAGATAGACACCACAAGCCCCAAGGCAATGGAAACTGCATTAAGGCTCTACAACGGAAAGCCCATGATAAATTCTGTTAATGGAACAAAAGAAAGCATGGATGCTGTTTTCCCGCTTGTTAAAAAATACGGCGGTGTGGTGGTTGCTTTAACTCTTGATGAAGACGGAATTCCTGAAACTGCAGAGGGTAGAATTAAGATTGCCGAAAAAATATATGCCGAAGCAAAAAAATATGGCATAGGCAAAAAGGATATTATAATAGATACCCTTGCAATGACAATAAGTGCCGACAACAATGCGGCAAAGGCATCTCTTGAAGCACTGGATACAATATCTAAAAACGGTGGCAACACAGTTTTAGGTGTTTCAAATATTTCATTTGGACTTCCCCAAAGGGAATTTATAAATGCTTCTTTCTATACCTTAGCTCTCGGAAGGGGGCTTTCGGCAGCAATAATAAATCCCCACAGCTTAGAAATGATGAAGGCATATAAATGCTATATGGCACTTTCAGGAAAAGACGATAACTGCTCCGGTTACATTGATTTTGCAGCTAATGTTACTGTTTCACAAGCAAGTTTACAAACAGAAAATAATATGCCCTCAAAAAACAGCGGCGGACTTAAAAACGCCATTATAAAGGGGCTTATAAACGAAGCTAAACTCTGCACAAAGAAACTTTTGGAAACAAAAGAGCCTCTTGAAGTTATAAATGGCGAAATTGTGCCCGCACTTGATATTGTTGGAAAAGGCTTTGAAGAAAAGAAAGTGTATTTACCCCAGCTTCTTGTTAGTGCAGAAGCGGCAAAAGCAGCATTTGATGCAGTTAAAGAAAGAATAGTTCTTTCAGGTGAAAAAAAAGAAAACAAATGCACTTTTGTTATTGCAACTGTTAAGG
This sequence comes from Clostridia bacterium, assembly GCA_017629325.1. GTDB lineage: Bacteria > Bacillota > Clostridia > UMGS1810 > UMGS1810 > RGIG1828. Next base: position 2,643 of record JAGBXL010000246.1, read on the forward strand.
GGGATATTCACGATATTGGCAAAAACATTGTTAAAGTGCTTTTAGAAAACTATGGATTTAATGTTATAGATTTAGGCAAAGATGTTGCACCTGAAGACGTGGCAAACGCTGTTAAAAAGCATGGTGCAACGATAGTGGGATTGAGTGCTCTTATGACAACAACTGTTCCTGCTATGGAAGAAACAGTTAAGCTTTTAAAGAAAGAATGCCCGAAAGTTAAAACCATTGTTGGCGGTGCAGTTTTAACAAAGGAATATGCAGATATGATAGGTGCAGACAAATATGCCGCAGATGCTATGGAGGCAGTGAGATACGCAGAAGAAATAAACAAGATGATATAACAAAAAGGATTGTAAAAACTTTTGTTTTTACAATCCTTTTTGTTAGGAAAGGCTCTATAATAAATGTTGGGGTGTCCAACAAATAGAGCTCAGTAAAATTTAAGAAAACAATAAAAAAAGAGAGCATATTTGTTCAAAATCCGTTATAATGGAATTGTCCAGAAACCAAAGAAACGGAGGAACAGGATATGCTCTCTTGCAATTATACTAAAGATTTATTAAATTTACAAGGTGTAAATATCATTAATATCGAACATTTTAAATCTCACATTCTAATATATACTCAATTATCGGTAAAATCCCATACTTGTCCCTGTTGCAAACATGAAACCTCATATATTCACGATTACCGAAAGCGTAAAATCAAAGACTTATCCATTTCAGGAAAGCATGTTATTCTCATTCACAACCACAGAAGATATGTATGTAAACATTGTGGAAAAAGATTTGCTGAAGATAACTCTTTTGCTCCTAAGTATTATCGTGTTACTCTGCGATTAGTCAATGAAATCTTTAAGAAAACAGAATCCGAAAGGTCTTTTACAAGTATTGCAAAAGAGGTTAATTTATCTGTTTCAACAGTTATTCGTTTCTTTGATATGCTTGCATATGATGCTCCAAAAGAGTTGCCACAAGTTCTTTCTATTGATGAATTTAAAGGAAATACAGACAAAGAAAAGTACCAAGTAATTATCACCAATCCGGCTAATGGTACAGTATTAGATATACTGCCTGACAGAAAGCAAAGCCACCTGATTTCGTACTTTAAACAATGGAATCGTGATGAAAGAAGCACTGTTAAATACTTTGTCAGTGATATGTGGAAACCTTATGCAGAGTTATCTGAAATATATTTGAAACAAGCTACTCAATTAGTAGATAAATATCATTATGTACGGCAGGTAATATGGGCATTTGAAAGAGTTAGAAAGAAAATCCAAAAGAAGTACGGAAAGGAAAACAGATTACTGTTTAAGCACTCAAAAAAAGTATTAACAATGCGAAGAAGCAAACTTAAACCGGAACAATCAGAAAAGGTAGATTACCTTCTGTATTTTAATGACGATTTACGGAGTGCATATTATTTAAAGGAACTATTCTACGAAATACTTGATTGTGAAGATAAAAGCAAGGGAAAAGAACTACTTTCTAAATGGATTTTAATAGCCCAAAGCAGCAGATTAAAAGATTATCAAGACTGTGCAACAACCCTACAAAACTGGTCTAAATCCATATTTAATACATTTGATTATCCATATACTAACGGATTTACAGAAGGATGCAACAACAAGATTAAAGTTTTAAAAAGAAATGCTTACGGATACCGTAATTTCAATAGATTCAGAAAAAGAATATTACATATGTTTAACTACAAAAAATCTAATACTGGAAAGGCGGCTGCATAAACTGCAACCGCCACCAAAAATTCCATTATTCAATTTTGACCCCAACTATTGACAAAGAGCCCTTTTTTTGAATTATAGTAACAATCCAGGTCCCATTTTAAAGGATTTGTGTCTATATATTCCGATATTTTGTTGTAATC
>JAGBXL010000247.1 GCA_017629325.1 Clostridia bacterium
CGAAGAATATATGCAGTATCTTAAAGAATTTTCTCAAAGAACAGGCTACGATATCTGCATAGAGCTGGGGCTTCAGAGTGTAAACTATAAAACCCTTCTTAAAATAAACAGAGGGCATACCTTAGCAGAATTCATAGATGCAGTTTTAACTGTTAAAAAATACGGCTTTGATATCTGCACCCACCTTATTTTAAATCTTCCCTGGGACGATAAAACAGACGTTATAGAAGCTGCAAAATTTCTGTCGGCACTTGAGATAAATCAGGTAAAGCTTCACTGCCTTTATATTTTAAAAGACACACCCCTTGCAAAAATGTATGAAACAGGGGAATTTTCAATGGGCTCTCACTATGAATACATAGAAAAAGCAGTTGAATTCATACGCCATCTTTCACCTCATATCGTTATTCAGCGGCTTATTGGCAGAGCATCCGAAGAAAGAAGCCTCTTTTGTAACTACGGTATGAGCTGGTGGAAAATAAAAGATAATATCGAATCACAGCTTGAATTTCTAGACGCCAATCAGGGCGATAAGTGCGATTATTTGGGCGGCAGTGCATTGAGGAAAAAATACCCTCTAAAATAGAAATTAAAATCACAAAAACCCTTGTGTTTTTGTGATTTTTTTGATATAATAAAATGAAAAAATATTTTTGTACAGGAGATATAAAAATGATTAAGAGTATGACAGGCTACGGCAGTGCCGAAGCACTATTTGAAAAGTACAAAATAACAGTTGAAGTTAAGTCTGTAAACAACCGCTACCTCGATACAAATGTAAGATTTTTTAAGCAGTATTCATTTATCGAAGAAACTGCCAGAGAGTGTATTTCAAAAGCACTTAGCCGCGGTAAAGTAGATATGTTTATACAAATCGAGCCCGTTGGTGTTGACGAAATAAAGGTTACACTCAACGAAGGCGTTGCCCTTGGCTTTAAAGATGCAGTAGAAAAACTTTCAGAGGTAACAGGCATACCCAATAATGCTTCTATTTCATCTTATTTCCATTTTCCCGATATGTTCACTATTGAAAAAGAAGAAAAAGATAAAGAGCAAATAACTCTCGATGCCAAAAAAGTTATTGAAGAAGCACTCATAGACCTTGGTGCCAACCGTCAGCGTGAGGGTGAAAGATTAAAAGAATTTTTTGATTCTGCAATTTCCAATATCAAAGAAATCCTTTCTGTTATAAAAGAAAGATCTCCTCAAACAGTTGATGAATATAAAAACAGAATAAAAGAAAGAATAGAAGAAATTCTCTCTGGTGTTGAGGTAGATGAAACCCGCCTTTTAACAGAGGTTGGCATATTTGCCGATAAGGTTAATATAACCGAAGAAATAATTCGTTTTGAAAGCCATTTAAAAGAATATGCTCATCTTTTATCAAGTGATGTTCCCGTTGGCAGAAAGCTGGATTTTATAATTCAGGAATTAAACCGCGAATCCAACACAATGGGTTCAAAGTGCAACGACTATATCATCAGCAAATCTGTTGTTGATTTAAAATCCGAAATCGAAAAGCTTCGCGAACAGGTGCAAAACATAGAATAAGAGGGGTTAAAATGAAACTAACAAATATAGGTTTTGGTAATATTGTTTCGTCCGATAGGGTTGTAGCAGTTATAAGCCCCGAATCAGCTCCGGTTAAAAGAATAATAACCGAGGCAAGAGAAAAGGGTAGTTTAATAGATGCAACCTACGGCAGAAAAACAAAAGCAGTTATAATATGCGATAGCGGCCACATAATTCTTTCAGGCCATGGAGCCGAAATAATCATTTCAAGGCTTGGCAAGGAAGAAATTTTAACACCCGAGGAGGATAAAGTCAATGATTGATAAAGGTTCACTAATTATTTTATCAGGTCCTTCGGGCACAGGAAAAGGCACTCTTCTTGCCGAGTTTAAAAAGGTTTACGGCTCAGAGAGTATTGTGTATTCTGTATCCGACACAACAAGAGCACCCCGTCCGGGTGAAATCCCCGATGTGAGCTATCACTACATAACAAACGAAGAGTTTAATATTAAAAAAGAAAACGGCGGTTATTTAGAATATGCCTCCTTCTGTGAAAATCAGTATGGCACCCCAAAAAAATTTGTACTGGATAATTTGGAAAAAGGCATAGATGTTGTTCTTGAAATAGAAACCGTCGGTGCCCGAAAGGTCAAAGAAAGCTATCCCGATGCAGTAATGGTTTTTATATTGCCCCCATCGCTGGACGAATTAAAGCGCCGCCTTATAGGCAGAGCCACTGAAAGTATGGAAATAATAGAAAAACGCTTTGAAGCTGCAAAAGAGGAATTAAAGCTTGCTCCTTTATATGATTATGTTGTTGTAAACGACAGCATCGAAAAAGCAACTTATGAATTTTATTCAGTAATAACTGCCGAAAGGCTTAAAACAAAAAATAACAAAAAAATTATATCAGAGGTGTGTAAATAATGATTTATCCCGCAATTAACGAAATTATGAAAGCAAAAAACATCACAAGTAAATACACTTTAGTTGTAGCAACTGCAAAAAGAGCACGTGAAATCAATCAGTCTAAAGTAACCTTTACCGAATGCAAATCCGATAAAGCAGTTACAGTTGCTCTTCACGAAATCTACGAAAATAAAGTTAATTTCAGAACTGCAGAAAAAAGAAAAATGAGCGAAAGTGATTCAATTATGAATCATATCCTCGAAGAAGAACAGTCTTTAGCAAATTCAGTTGAAGTAACAGAGGAATAATAGTTAAAAAAGTTTAAGAAAAGAAGGTGAGTCGGTTGATAGCAAAGCTTGTATTAAATAATTATTCTCATGCAACCGATAGCCTCTATGACTATAATGTTCCATCTTCAATGGAAGGTAAAATATCTGTTGGCATGAGGGTAAAAGTGCCCTTTGGCAGAAATAACCGTGAGGCAGAAGCTTATGTATTTTCTCTCTGCGAAAAAAGTGAATATTCTCTCCTTAAGGATATAACAGAGTTTATAGATGAATATTCTTATTTTGATAAAGCCAAAACAGATATTATTTCCTTTATGAAGCACAGATACTTTTGCTCATATATATCAGCCTTAAAGTGCTTTATTCCCTCAGGAGTAGGGGCAAAATTTACCCGTTATTTTTCTTTTGATTTGTCTAAAGAAGATGCGGCAAATAAATTTTGTGCCCATTCTGTTACAGCCGATAAAATAATAAGCTGCCTTAAGGCTTATGGCACAATGAGTGAAGAAAGCATAAAAACAGAGGTCAATAAAAAAAATGTAACTTCTGTTTTAAATAAGCTTGCAGATAATGGCATTATAGAAATTCACACAAAAGAAACCCAAAATATAAAAGATGCAGTCCGCACCTTTGTTGAACTTGTTATCGATAGAGAAGAAGCCATAAATCTTGCCGATACAATGTCTGCCCGTGCCAAAGCAAGAGCAAGAGTTATAGAGGTTTTGTGCGATAATAACATAATAGAATTATCTGAGCTTCTTATGTGTGCATCATGCTCAAAAAGTGTTGTAGATGCCCTGGTAGAAAGGGGCATAGCAGCATATAGCCAAATGGTGTGCAATGATTCTTCCCTTGATTTGTTGTCTGTGCACTCTAACCCCAAAAAACAGCTTACACCCGAGCAGCAAAATGCGGTAAGTCAAATAAGTGAGTCAATAGAAAAATCACAAAAAGAAACCTATCTTATCCATGGTGTAACGGGAAGCGGCAAAACAGAGGTGTATCTTCGTCTTATAGAGCAAACCGTTTCTAAGGGGAAAGAAGCAATATTTCTTGTTCCTGAAATTTCCCTTACTCCCCAGATGATTTCTCTTGTCTATGGCAGATTTGGTGATAATGTGGCAGTTCTTCATTCAAAGCTTACTCTCCGTCAGCGATATAACGAATGGAAGAGAATTAAAAACGGCGATGTTAAAATTGTTATAGGTGCGCGCAGTGCAATATTTGCACCTTTTTCAAATATCGGTCTTATTGTTGTTGACGAAGAACACGAAACAAGCTATAAATCCGAAATGTCCCCACGCTACGATGCAATAGAAATTGCCCGCTTTATTTCAAAGCAAAATCAATCGGTCTTGGTTCTTGCAAGTGCAACACCCTCTGTTGAGAGCTACTATAAAGCACAAAATGGAAATTTCAAACTCATCGAAATGCCAAACCGTGCAAATAAATCACAGCTTCCCAAGGTTGAAATCTGCGATATGCGTGCCGAAATGGAAAGCGGCAATTTAAGTATTTTTAGTAATAGTTTAAAAAATGCAATAGAAAATAATTTAAAAAAAGGCGAGCAAAGTATTCTGTTTTTAAATAGGCGTGGTTTTTCAGGCTTTGTTTCATGCCGAAGCTGCGGCTATGTTCAAAAGTGCCCTAACTGCAATGTATCGCTAACCTACCATAAGTCAAACGGCAAAATGATATGTCATTATTGCGATTATAAAACAGACGTTGCAAAGCTGTGTCCCTCTTGTGAAAGCAGGCACATTCGCTTTTTTGGTATAGGCACCGAAAAAATAGTTGAAGAACTAAATAAGCTCTACCCAAAAGCTTCGGTTATCCGTATGGACGCCGACACAACCTCGGGCAGACTAAACCACGAAACCATTTTAAAATCCTTTGGCGAAGGCAAGGCAGATATTTTAGTCGGCACACAAATGATAACCAAAGGCTTAGATTTTGAAAATGTAACCTTAGTTGGCATTGTTGCTGCCGATATGAGCCTTTCGGTAGATGATTTCCGTGCAGGTGAAAAAACCTTTGACCTTATAACCCAGGTTGCAGGAAGGGCAGGGCGTTCTTCAAAAAAAGGCTATGCAATAATCCAAACCTATAACCCCGAAGACGAAATTATAATTCACAGTAGCAATCAGGATTATAAAAGCTTTTATGAAAATGAAA
>JAGBXL010000248.1 GCA_017629325.1 Clostridia bacterium
ATTATGGCAGCCGGTGCGTTTGTTTCAGGCTCATCAATTGAAATTTCGGCAGATGGCCCCTTAAAAGAACCATACACAGCATATTTTCAGGGCGGCTTAACATTTGAAACAGGCAAGCTTGCAGTTATGCTTGCAGCCTCAAATGTTTTAAAAATAAAAAACTAAAACCAAAAATACCGCAGGGCAAATGCCCTGCGGTTATATAATCAAGAGAAATAATAAATTAAATCTCTTGCTATGATTTATATTATGTGCAAAAAAGGATTTTGTTACAGATGAATTCTTCAAAAATTAAAGCGGTAATAGCCTCAAGCGATATATATAAAGAATCGGTAAATAATCTTAAAAAAATGGGGTTAGAAACCTTTTTTTCTTATAGCAATCAAAATGTGCTTTCTCCTCTTTCAAAGCACACAGATATGCAGCTTGCCAAAATATCAGATAATAAATATGTGTGTGCTCCCGAGTGTTATGAGCATTATAAATTGTTTTTTTCAAAATTTAATAAAGAACTGATAAAAGGCAATACATATTTATCCTGTAACTATCCTTTGGATATTGCATACAATATAATTGTTACTGATAATAAAGCAATCCATAATTTTAAATATACCGATAAAACAGTAAAAGAAAATATAAAATCAAAAGAAAAGATAAATGTTTCACAGGGTTACACAGCATGCACCTTGTGTCTTATATCCGAAAATGCTGCCATAACATCAGATGAAGGCATAAAAAAAGTTCTTTTGCAAAATAATTTTGATGTGCTTTTGGTAAATGATGATAATATTCTTCTTCCCGGTTTTGATCATGGCTTTTTAGGTGGTGCATCTTTTATGCTGTCGCCTTCTTGCCTTGCTGTGAATGGTAATATTGAAACTCACCTCGATAGTGAAAAAATAAAAGCATTCTCTTCTAAACACGGGGTTGAGATTATATCGCTTGCAAATAAAGAAATAATGGATATAGGTTCAGTAATAACTATAAGGTAGTAAAATGGAGGTTTAAAAGGTGGAAATAAATCTGTATTTAGGTGAAACAAAAACTCACCTGAATTATTTCACTGATTTTTTCACACTTCAAAATATCCGCTTTAAAATATATTCTTCATATTTTGGCAATAGAATAAATATTAATATCGATTCAAATAAAATTTATTTGCTTTCTTCTCATATTTGTAAATTCATTTTAGATTTTTTTATTAAAGAAGCAGTTGTATCAAAGATTTATGATGAATATCCATTGATTGATACTGTAAAGGCAGGGGAAATTCTCTCGGAGCTTTCAGAAAAAATCACAGCTTCTCCAATAAATAATTCTATATATAATATTATAAATGAACACCATTCGTTTAATCCCTCAAGTTATGTTATGTTCAATATGAAAAGCATAATGACCTGTGCATATTTTCTCACAGATCAGCTGTGTCAGAAATATGTGTGTGAAATAGAAAAAGAAATGATTGTTTCACTTCTTTCTCAATATAATGTTGAGATTTCCGAAATTTTAGATTATGATAATGAAAATAATTAACAAAAGATAAATTGTAATAGCGGTGATAATATGAAATTGCTAATTGTTGCGTTAAATGCAAAATATATTCATTCAAATTTAGCATTAAAATATCTTTCAAATCTTTCACAAAATGTGTGTAATACTGAGCTTAAAGAGTATTCTATAAACGATAATATAATTGCAATAGAAAGGGATATAATCCTTTTAAAGCCCGATATTATTGCTTTTTCCTGCTATATATGGAATATAGAATTTATTTTAAATTTGTCTTCGGATTTAAAAAAAGCTCTTCCGGGGGTTAAAATCATTTTAGGCGGTCCCGAGGTAAGCTACGATTCTTCAGAACTCATGGACAAGTATAAGTTTATTGATTATATAGTAAGAGGCGAAGGTGAGATTAGTTTTCCTCATCTTATTGAATGTATAACCAAAGGAACAAAACCAACTGTCAGCGGAATAGTTTTGAGAAATGGGGAAACAATTGAAGATAACGGATTTTCGCCCTTGCCTGAATTTTCTCAAATACCATTTCCATATACAAAAGATAACATAAATGATTTATCGGGAAAAATAATATACTATGAAACCTCAAGAGGCTGCCCTTATTCGTGTAAATACTGTCTTTCGGGTGAAAAGGGCAGGGTCAGGTTTAAAGATGTTGAAACAGTAAAAAAAGAGCTTAAATTCTTTTCAGATAATAATGTTCCTCTTGTTAAATTTGTTGACCGCACATTCAATGCCAATAAAAAAAGAGCCATGGAAATTTGGGACTACATATCATCACTTAAAACAAAAACCCGTTTCCACATGGAAATAACAGGCGAACTTTTAGATAGCGAAACAATAAATCTTCTTCAAAATGTTAATCACGAGAACCTGCAGTTTGAAATAGGTGTTCAAAGCACAAACCCCCAAACACTTTTGGCAATAAACAGAAAGTGCAATACCGAAAAATTATTTGAAAATATCCGTCTTCTTTTGGAAAAAACTAAAATACACATTCACCTCGACCTTATTGCTGGCCTTCCGCATGAGGATTTTAATAGCTTTAAAAAATCTTTTAACGATGTTTTATCCCTTGAGCCTCATGTTCTTCAATTAGGCTTTTTAAAACTCTTAAAAGGCTCTGCCATGAGAAATGAATATGCAGTTTATGATATTCAATACAGAGATAAAGCCCCCTACGAAATTATATCAAATAAATATATTTCTGCAGAGGAAATTATGTTTTTAAAAGATGTGGATTTTTGTTTTGATAAGCTATATAACAGTTCATCATTTACTAAAACATTTAAATTCCTTTTTAGCAAATACTCCGATAAATTTGAGCTTTTTTCAGATATTGTTAAGTTTTTCAGGAAAAACAGTTATATAAATATGTCATTTTCAAAAAATAAGTTATATGACATTGTCTATGATTGCTTTAAGTCTTATGGCAAAAGCTTTGAAGAAGCACTTCGCTATGATCTTATAACTTCACTTCACCCAGGTAAACTTCCTAAATGGTGCAACACAGATAATGATTTCACATCATCACAGCAGGTTTTTGATTTTCTTAAATCAGAAGATATAAAAGAAAAATTGTTCCCTCAATATGCTGGCAGGAGTGCTAAATCAATAGTTAAACACTTTAGATTTGAAAAATTCAGCTATGGTGTTCTTATGTTTGATTATCTTGAGAATTCTGTGTATAATGTAAGTGAATATTTCAATAAGTAAAAAATATGTAGCTACATAAAAAAAATTTCTGTAAATTCTACAAATATTTTCATATTTACTTGAAAAAATGAAAAAAAAAATATTATACTTATAATATCTTATTGTAAAATTTTAAATTTATATAGGAGGTACACTAATATGTCAAATGATGTTCGTCCTGATTCAATGGAACGTATCACCACATTAGAACTTGCAAATGCTTTTATTGATGAACAAGTTGCAGAGGTTAGAAAACAAGTAGGGGATAAAAAGGTTCTCCTTGCTCTTTCCGGTGGTGTTGATTCATCGGTTGTTGCAGCTCTTCTTATTAAAGCAATCGGCAAACAGCTTATATGTGTTCATGTTAACCATGGTCTTATGAGAAAAGGTGAAAGTGAGCAGGTTATAGAAATTTTCCAAAATGGTCTTGATGCAAATCTTATCTATATTGATGCAACAGACAGATTCTTAAGCCTTTTAGATGGCGTTTCAGATCCTGAAAAGAAAAGAAAAATCATAGGCGGAGAATTCATTGTTGTATTCGATGAAGAAGCCAGAAAGCTCACAGATGTTGATTTTCTTGCACAGGGAACAATTTACCCCGATATTTTAGAGAGCGACGGAGTAAAAGCACATCATAATGTTGGCGGACTTCCCGAAGATATGAAATTTGAACTTGTTGAACCCATCAAGCTTCTTTATAAAGACGAAGTAAGAGTTGTTGGTAAAGCTCTTGGTCTTCCTGCCGAAATGGTAGATCGTCAGCCATTCCCAGGTCCCGGTCTTGGAGTTAGATGTCTTGGTGCAATAACCCGCGACCGTCTTGAAGCTCTCCGCGAAGCTGATGCAATACTCCGTGAAGAATTTGATAATTGCGGTCTTTCCAAAAAGGTATGGCAGTATTTTATTGCAGTACCCGATATGAAGAGCGTTGGCGTAAGAGACGACAAGCGTTATGAGGGTTGGCCCGCAATAATCCGTGCAGTCAACACAAAAGATGCTATGACAGCAACCATCGAAGAAATTCCCTATGAAGTTCTTCACAAAATCACAAACCGCATCACAACAGAGGTTGAAGGTATCAATCGTGTTCTTTTAGACCTCACACCAAAGCCGACAGGCACAATAGAGTGGGAATGACGAATTGCGGAGTGAAAACCGCATAACCACGCCGTTTTCGGGCATTTTCAAATGAAAATGGCAACGATTTGGCAACATTAAATACTAAAAATTAAGAGCTAAC
>JAGBXL010000249.1 GCA_017629325.1 Clostridia bacterium
AACCTCAGCAATTGTTTTAATAGTTTTGGCTTTGATCTTTTCTGCCGAGATTTATGCATCGTTCTTCAGAACAGACATTTCCCTTAAAATTATTTTCAGTTCGTCTTTTCTTAGTTTCAATCTTGACCTTTCATTCTTTTTAAGAGTGTTTTTACTAACCCTTTTGGCAGGTCTTATATGTTCATGCTTTGGGGTTAAGCTTTTCAGTGGACTTTTAAGTGCAAAAGATATCTGCGTTCTTGCTCTTTTAATTGCACTTAGCGTGCTTTTGGCGGTTTATGGAACTGTGAGAATTGGGGCAGGAATAAAAATTTCATTAAAATTCATTGCAGTGTTTATAACAGCAGCTCTTTTTGGCCCGCTGTGGGGCGGGGCAGTAGCTGCTCTTTCCGATGTAATTGCATTTATGATAAATCCTGTTGGAGGAATGTTCCTTCCTCAAATAACAATGGTAGAATTTCTCTATGGTTTTACCTATGGTCTTGTTTTCTATAATATGGGCTCATGGCACGGATTTAAAACTATGCTAAAAATTGTTTTGTGTGTAATTTTCCAGATTGGGCTTTTAAATCTTTGCTTAACAAGCTATTTTTTAATGCCCCTTATGAAAATGGAATTTAAAGCTTTAGTTGTAATGCGCTCAGTATCTGCCCTTATAAATATGGCAAGTCAGCTTGTTATATTGGCATTTATAAGTAAATATATAAGCTCATTCAGAAAGATTTTAAAATAGAGGTATAATAAAGTGGAAAAAACAAATTATTCCATGCTTATGGAAGAAGAAATAAAAAGAATAAAACAAAACTCAAAAAAACCTACACTACTTCTTCATAGCTGCTGTGCACCATGCTCAAGCTCTGTTATTGAGCTTCTTTTGGAGTATTTCGATGTTACGGTTTACTATTATAACCCCAATATCTATCCCGAAGATGAATATTATAAAAGAAGTAAAGAGCAGGAAAGCTTTTGCAGGGAATATTTTAAAGATCATAATATAAAAGTTATATCAGAAGAATATAAAAAAGAAGATTTTGTAAAAATTGCAAAAGGCTTTGAAAATGCAAAAGAGGGCGGAGAAAGATGTACTCTTTGCTATAAGCTTCGTCTGGAGAAAACCGCCGTATATGCAAAAGAAAACGGCTACGATTATTTTGCAAGTACTCTTTCTGTAAGCCCGCTGAAATGCACCAAAATGCTAAACGAAATAGGGGAAGAGCTTTCAAATAAATATGGTGTTAAATACCTCTATAACGATTTTAAAAAGAAAAATGGTTATAAGCGTTCCTGTGAAATTTCCCGGGAGCTTGGAATGTATCGTCAGGACTGGTGCGGCTGCAAGTATTCCTACTACGAAAGAATAATATCCTCAGCCAAGGGCTTTATTTTTGATTTAGACGGAACCCTTTCCGATACAATGCCATTTTATGAAACCTATTCACCAAATCTTGTAAGGCATTTTGGTAAAATTCCAAAACCCACAATCCGCGATGATGTTCGTCTTTTAACCAGTGAAGAGGTATGCGAGTATGTTGTTAAGGAATATAATATTCCCCACACTCCCGAAGAACTCCTCAAAGAAACTTATAAGCAGCTCGAAAACCTCTATGGAAAAGACGGTAAATTAAAAGATGGTGTAGCAGAATTTTTAGACTTTGCCATAAAAAAAGGCAAAAAAATCTGCATTGCATCTGCCACAGCAGGCAAATTTATAGAAATGTTTTTAAAACAAACAGGCATTTATAATAAATTTGAATTCTATCTTTCGTGCCCTGATTTGCAGATGTATAAGGATAAGCCCGATATATACTACCTTGCCGCAGAAAAAATGGGGCTAAAACCAAGCGAGACGATAGTGTTTGAAGATGCTCATCACGCGGTTATAACAGCAAAAAAAGGCGGTATAAAGGTTGTAGGTGTATATGATGTTTGTGCAGAAAAATTCACAGACATAATAAAAGAAAATGCCGATATCTATGTTGAATCAATGAAAGAACTTATTTTTGAATAGTCGTAAGCACAATATATTGTAATATAAATTTAATATAAAATTTTTTCAAAAAAGGTGTTAAAAACGAAGGTTTTAAGCACCTTTTTTTCTTGCAATCCCTGCATTTTCAAGGCTTTGAAGCAATTAAAAAGAAACCAGAAAATAGTTGTTGACACGGAAGATGTTGTGTTATATAATGAAAAAGCACACAATATCTAGTATATTTTCACCTTAGTTATAAATGTATATAAATCAGGGGAGAGAAAAATGAAAATTGTTAAAAGAAGCGGAGTTGAAGAGGTTTTTGACCGCGAAAAAATAATGAAG
>JAGBXL010000250.1 GCA_017629325.1 Clostridia bacterium
AATTTTCTTTTTTGAATTTGTAACGAGAACAAGCATCAGTTCTTTATTTTCCTGGCTGTATCTTATATATATATGACGAAGAACACCTGTGTGGGTTTCTTCGTTATAGGCATCTATTTTATTCTCTTTTAAAAACGAAAGGGTTTTTTCAACTGCCTCATTGATTACTCTATTTTGAATATGACAATCTGTGCAGTTTGTAACACTATGGGATTTTGGCTCATAAAAGCCGCATACAATTTTATTACCTTCTTTTCTCACGGGGAACTGTGCTTTATTGCGGTAGCCAAATTCATTATCACAGGGGATTATTTCTTCATATAAAAAGTCATCGGAACTAAAACTGCCGAATTTTAAAATATTGGAAAGCACAAAATCGGATTTGAATTTTAACTGCCCTTCATAATTTTGGTGCATTAAAAGGCAGCCCCCACATTTTGAAAAGACACTGCATGGTGCATTTCTTCTTTGGGAAGATGGACTTAAAAGCTTTATTATTTTTGCAAAGCCATAGGTTTTATTTAATTTAGTTGGCTTAACTAAAAGCTTATCACCGGGGATTGCTCCCTTAACAAAGAGAGGGTAAGCATTTATTTTTGCTACCCCGTCTCCATTTACTGTTAAATCTGTTATTTCACATTCATAGGTTTTATTTTTATCTATCATTGCATTTCTCCAGAAGTTCTACGGCAAGGCGAGCGTTTAAAGATGCCTTCTCACGCATTTCCTTACACAAGCTTTCGGTTTCTTCTTTATTTTCACCGTCAAAAAATTTATCTGTTACCATTTTTAATTCTGCCTCTGTCATAGTTTCAACATTAACTATATGATTCTGGCGGAAATAGTTCATAAAGCCGTCTATTTTAGGGTCGTATTTAAGAGCTATAACCCCTACCCCGCACGAAACTGCATATACAAGAGAATGAAGCCTCATTGCAAGAACAAGAGAGGAATGATTTATTATGCCAATTGTTTCTTCAATGGTGCAGGGAGTTTCAATGATATATGATTTTGATTGCATTTTTGATGCTACCGATTTTGAAATATCAATATCCTGCGGATACTGCATTGGAAGAAAAACAATATCTTTTTTATATTCTGTGTTTATATAATCAAGGCAATTTGCAAGAGATTTTTTAAACCCGGGAGCAAACTGCTTCCAGTCTCTTATTGCAACGCAGATGTAATCCTTTGTTTCAACATTATTTTTATTAAAAATGCTCTTTACTGCAGCATATGACACGCCATTTAAGCTTATGGCTGGGTCGGCAGTTATTTTATAGGGAACATTAACACCTAAGTTTTCTAATTCTATTGCAGATTTATTTTCTCTTAAAGATATTGAATCAACATTTTTATTTATAACCTTTGCTGCCAGACGGCGATTGCTTTCGCGGTTTACAGGGCCAATGCCGTTTGCAATCTGCATAACCTTCATTTTGCATTTTTTTGCAAATGCTATAAGGGTTAAATAATACCATAAAGATTTTGAGCTTGTTTCATCTTGAATAAGTGAGCCGCCGCCACTTAAAAGAACAGAAGAATTTTTAAAGATTTTCCATAAATTTATGGGCGACATTCTGCCGATAGAATCAACACCGAAAAGCTCGCGGGTGTTTTTTGGGCGGCGAGAGAGAACTGCTATGCGGCATGAAGGACGAAGATTTTTTAAATCATTTATAAGAGCTTTTAAAAGGGCATCGTCGCCGCTGTTATTAAAGCCGAAATATCCGCTTAAAACAAAATCGTATTTCTTTTTGGACTTATAGTCTTTTAAGATAGCAGAGTAAATATCCAAATGAGTTTTGGCAAAAACATCTGCCGAAAATTCATATCTGACCTTTTCATTTATAGCCTCGCCCATTTTTAAGATAAGCTCTTTATTTTGCGAAAGCTCTAAGATTCTTTCTGCCATTTC
>JAGBXL010000251.1 GCA_017629325.1 Clostridia bacterium
CCCTACAACACCTCACCACCGCCTGCGGCGGAGCCTGTCTCAGCTTCGCTTCGGTCAGCGATAAACGCTTGCCACCGGCAAGCATCGCCCTCGAGGAGAAGCCTTTCGGAACGAGCAAGCCCGTTCCCTACAAATCCATTAACCTAAATCGTTCGATAAACAATAATTTACCTCTCTAAATAAATACAACCTAAAAATAGTAATTTTCTATAAAGCAAAAAAAGCAGAAACTATTAAAAGTTTCTGCTTTTTTGTTTTATTCTATTTATTATTCATTTGTTAATGGTGTTTGGTTTTCTTCTGCATTTTCCTCTGGAGTTTCTTCTTCGTCTTCTTTCTCTGCTTTAGCAATTGATACAACCTGAACATCATCGGCTGTTCTCATTACCTTAACACCCTGAGTTACTCTGCCGAAGGTGGAAATTTCGTCGGTACTCATTCTTATTATGATACCGTCGGAGGTGATAACCATTAAGTCGTCGCCTTCTTTTATAACTGCAATACCTGCAACCAAACCTGTTTTATCGGTAATCTTATAACCTGTAACACCTCTGCCTGCTCTGTTCTGACATTTAAATTCATTTATATCTGTCTTTTTACCAAAGCCGTTTTCGGTAACGGTTAAAAGCTTAACATCGTCTTCGCAAACTCCTGCACCAACAACATAGTCTTCTTTTCCAAGGCGTATGCCAGTTACACCCGATGCTCCTCTGCCCATGGGGCGAACATCGGTTTCTTTAAATTTAATGCACATACCAAGCTTGGTGCAAAGAATAATGTTGTTTTCGCCGTTTGTTAAATCAACTTCCATAAGTTCGTCGCCCTCACGAAGAGTGATGGCAATAAGACCGCCTCTGCGGTTGGTGTCGTAGTCGCTTAAATTAGTCTTTTTAACATAGCCCTGCTTGGTTATCATTGTTAAAAACTTATCGTTGGAGAATTCCTTAACGGGAATCATTGCTGTTACCTTTTCGTCTTTTTCAAGACCAATTAAATTAACAACAGCAGTTCCTTTTGCAGTTCTGCCAGCTTCGGGAATACGATATACTTTAGTTTTAAACATTCTTCCTGTATTGGTGAAGAACAAAATAAAATCATGGCTTGATGCTGTGAAGATTTTTTCAACAAAATCTTCTTCTCTTGTGGATAAACCTGCAATACCTCTGCCGCCTCTGTGCTGGCTTTTATAGGTGTCTAAGGGAAGACGCTTTATATAGCCAAAGTGTGTCATGGTTAATACACATTCTTCTCTTTCTATTAAATCTTCGTCTTCTATAATATCTATGGCAGGCTCAATGGTGGTGAGACGCTCGTCGCCGTATTTATCTCTTATTTCAATAATTTCTTTTTTAATTTGATTTAAGAGCTCGCCTTCATCGGATAAAAGCTTTTTATATTCGCTCACTTTAAGTGAAAGCTCATTATATTCCTCTTCGATTTTTTCTCCGTTTAATTTTTGGAGCTGACCTAAACGCATATCAAGTACACTTTGTGCCTGAATTTCGGAAAGACTGAAGGTTTCCATGAGTCTTTCTTTTGCATCGTCGTAGGAATTTCTTATAATATTTATTATTTCGTCAATATTATTAAGAGCAATTCTTAGGCCCTCTAAAATATGCATTCTTGCTTCGGCTTTTTTAAGGTCGAATCTTGTTCTTCTGGTAACAATTTCTTTTTGGAAAATAATATACTGGTCTAAGATTTCCTTTAAGCCCATTGTTTTTGGTCTGCCGTCTTTAATGGCAAGCATATTTATGGATAAACTATCCTGAAGCTTTGTAAATTTAAAGAGCTGATTTAAAACTACCTGTGCATTGGCATCTCTTTTTAAGAAAATTTCAAGGCGAATGCCAACTCTATCGGACGAGTGGTCTTCTATATCGGATAAACCTTCTATTTTCTTTTCTTTAACCAGGGCTGCAATAGATTCAACAAGCATCTTTTTATTAACCTGATAGGGAAGCTCGGTAACAACAATTGAACTTGTTCCGTCTTTGTGTTCTTCTATCTGGGTTTTTGCTCTTACAATTATTCTGCCTTTTCCTGTTGCATAGGCTGCCCTTATGCCGCTTTTACCCATTATTGATGCTTTTGTTGGGAAATCGGGGCCTTTTATATATTCCATTAAATCTTCAACAGAAATTTCGGGGTCGTCTATCTGAGCAATGGCACCATTTAAAACCTCTGTTAAATTATGGGGAGGAATATATGTTGCCATACCAACTGCAATACCCGAGCTGCCGTTTATCAGTAGTGTTGGAATTCTTGTGGGTAAAATAACAGGCTCTTTTCTTTTTTCATCGAAGTTGGGAGCAAAATCAACTGTGTCTTTATCTATATTTTCAAGAAGGATATTTGAAATTTTGCTCATTCTTGCTTCTGTGTATCGGTAGGCAGCGGCGGAGTCGCCGTCAACTGTACCAAAGTTGCCGTGGCCATCGATAAGAGGATATCTCATAGAAAAATCCTGTGCGAGCCTTACCATTGCATCGTAAACAGATGCATCACCGTGGGGGTGGTAACGGCCGATAACATTACCAACTGTTGTTGCCGATTTAAAGAAGGGCTTATCAACTGTTAAATGTTCTTCATGCATAGCATAAAGAATTCTTCTGTGAACAGGCTTTAAGCCATCTCTAACATCAGGAAGAGCACGGCTTACGATTACGCTCATGGCATAATCAATAAATGCCTCTCTCATTCTTTTTTCTATATCTACATCTACTATTGTCTGAGTATCGAAATATTCTTCAAAATGAGAATCTTCGTATTTTTTATTCTTTGCCAAGCTTTATCATTCCTTTCAATATGCACCTTCTAAATCAAACATCAAGATTTGTTACATACTGTGCATTTTCTTCAATAAACTGTCTTCTTGGTTCAACCTCATCGCCCATTAAAATAGAGAAAATATTATCCGCTTTTTCGGCATCTTCCAAAGTAACCTTTAAAAGAATACGGTTTTTGGGGTCCATTGTTGTTTCCCATAATTCATCGGCATCCATTTCACCAAGACCTTTATAACGGCTGATATCTACCTTGGCATTTTCATCGCCGTCTTTTAATATTTCGCTTATGCGGTCTCTTTCTTCATCACTAAAGGCAACTTCCGATTTTTTACCTCTTGTGAGCTTATAAAGAGGTGGTTTTGCCAAATACACATGACCAGCTTCTACCAAAGGACGCATAAATCTGAAGAAGAAGGTTAATAAAAGTGTTTGAATATGCGCTCCGTCAACGTCGGCATCTGCCATAATGATGATTTTATCGTATCTTAATTTTTCTATATTAAATTCTGCGGCAATACCTGTGCCGAGAGCCTGAATAACAGGTGTTAATTTATCGTTACCGTAAACCTTATCGGCTCTTGCTTTTTCAACGTTTAACATTTTTCCCCAAAGAGGAAGGATTGCCTGATATTTACTGTCTCTTCCTTTTTTGGCTGAGCCGCCTGCCGAATCACCCTCAACTATGTATATTTCTGTTTTAGTTGGGTCTTTAACAATACAGTCGGTAAGTTTACCGGGGAGAGTGCTTGAGCCAAGAGGAGTTTTTCTTGTGGCTTCCCTTGCTTTTCGGGCAGCTATTCTTGCTCTTGATGCCATAAGGGCTTTTTCTATTATGGCTTTTCCAACAGATGGATTTTCTTCAAGAAAATCTGCAAGCTTTTCTTTAACTATTGTTTCAACTAAGCCCCTCATTTCAGAATTTCCAAGCTTGGTTTTGGTTTGACCTTCAAACTGTGGTTCTTCAAGCTTAACAGAAATAACAGCTATCATGCCTTCTCTGGCATCTTCGCCTGTTAATTCTTCATCGTCTTTCATTAATTTATGCTTTCTGGCATAATCTAAAAGAACTCTTGTTAATGCTGCCTTAAAGCCTGTTTCGTGAGTTCCGCCTTCGGTTGTAGAAATGTTATTGGCAAATGATTCCACGGTTTCATCATAGCCTGCCGTCCACTGTACAGCTACCTCTGCCATTGAGCCATCTCTTTCGCCGCTTACATAAATAACATCTTCGTGAATACATTCTAAACTATCTTTTCTTCTTTTCTTTTCACCAAAAAGATAAGACACAAAGTTTTTAATACCGCCGTCGTAATGAAGCTCCTCGCATACGGGTTCTTCCTCTCTTGCATCGGTGAAGTTAATTTTTATTCCGCCGTTTAAAAAAGCCTGCTCTCTTAGTCTTTTGAGTAGTGTTTCATATTCATAAACAGTTTCTTCAAAAATTTCACCATCTGCCCAGAAGGTTACCTCTGTTCCTGTTTTATTTGTTTCACCTATTATTTCAACTTCGCCCTGGGGCACGCCTTTAACAAATTTTCTTAAATGAATTTTCTCGCCGTCCCACACTTTAACCTCTAATCTGGTTGAAAGGGCATTAACAACAGACGCACCAACACCATGAAGACCGCCGGATACCTTATATCCTCCGCCTCCAAATTTACCGCCTGCATGAAGCACCGTGAAGATAACATCGAGGGTGCTTATTCCCATTTTTGGGTGAATACCTGTGGGCATACCTCTTCCGTTATCTCTAACAGTTACTGAATTATCGCTGTTTAAAGTAACATCAATTTGTGTGCAAAAGCCTGCCAGGGCTTCGTCGATACTGTTATCAACTATTTCATATACAAGATGATGTAGACCTCTTATAGATGTTGAACCTATATACATACCCGGTCTTTTTCTAACGGCTTCTAGTCCTTCTAAAACCTGAATCTGACTTTCGTCATAATTGTTTGTGATTTCCGGCATTTATAATTCATTCCTTTCTTTAGAAATGCAAATTGTCTGCAATATTTTTGGTTTCTGCTCTTTTATTTAAAGTTCTTGAAGAAATGGGTGAAACATAAACTGTTGTTTTTCCTTTTTCTTCGCATATAACATAAGATTTTGGCAATTCTAGGCTGTTTATGTTTACAACATTATTGTTTTGGGTTACTATTTTTAAAAATTCTCTTGTTATTTTAGAAACAGAGCTTGTTTCCAGATCCATTATAGCAACAATACTTTTGGTATTTATTACTACATCTCCACCCAAATGCAAAAACATTCCTTCACCTCTTAATTTATTCTTTTAACAGTTCCTTTTTCCACCTTAAAATAAAACCCAGCCATATCTTTTAAAAATTCTTTATCGGTGCAGGTTATTATTACCTGGGTGTTTTTTATATTTTCAATAAAAAGGTGGCGTCTTTTTTCATCTAGCTCACTTAATATATCATCTAAAAGTATGGGGGGCATTTCGCCTGTTTTTTCTTTTATAATTTCACATTCCGAAAGCTTTAATTTTAAAACGCACGACCTCTGCTGACCTTGAGAGCCAAATTTTTTTATGTTTTTTTCGTCCATAAATATTTCAAAATCGTCTCTGTGAGGTCCAACGCTTGTCATTTTATATTCAATATCTTTTTCAAGCGATTCTTCGAGCTGCTTTAATATATTTTCTTTATCTGCAATATTACCTTTTATTCCGGGAAGATATTTTAAAACTAAATTTTCATCTTCAAAGCCACTGGTAACATTATTTATTTTACTATTTATTTTATCTATGGCAGCTTTTCTCATTTCGCAGATTTGCGAGCCTAAGCTAGCTAATTTTTCGTTCCAAACAGATATGGTGGATAGCATATCTTTATTTTTTGATTTTAAAACATTATTTCTATGCTTTAAAACCTTATAATAATCTATTAAATTTTTAAAATATGAGGGTTTTAGCTGACTTATAAAGCTATCTAAAAAATTTCTTCTGACCGCAGGCCCTTCTTTAATTAAATTTAAATGGTCGGGGGTGAATATAACTATATTTATATTTCCTATTATTTGGGATAATCTTCCAACGGGAACACCATTTAATTTAACACTCTTTTTTTCCGAAATAAAAAACAGGATATTGTTTTTTATTTCGGATTTTTCAAATTCTGCCTCAATTCTTGCATATTCTGAGCCAAATTTAATTGTTTCTTTTTCTTTGGTGCTTCTGTATGACCTTCCCGATTGTAAAAAATAGAGTGCTTCAATTATATTTGTTTTACCCTGACCGTTCAGCCCGAAAATGATATTTTTTTCGGGGCCGAACTCTAAGGTTGCTTCATTATAGTTTCTGAAATTTTTTAAGCTTAATCTTTTTATATACATCAGCCTACAACCAGTTCAAATTTTTCTTCTAAATCAATTTGAACTGTGTCTCCTTTATAAAGCTTTCTGCCTCTTCTTAGCTCTGTTTCACCGTTTACTTTAACAAGACCCTGCAATACCATTTCTTTTGCCTCGGCACCGTCAAAAGAAATGCCTGCAAATTTAATTAGCTGGTCTAGTTTAATATAGGGTGTTGTTATTTTAATTTCTGTCATAATATCAGTCCCTGTTTTTTAATATCATAGGAAGAACTAAATATATAAAGCCTTCGCCTTCTTGAGGTTTTATAACTATTGGTCCTTGTTCGTTTGTGAATTCTAAGATTGCATATTCATCTGAAATACACTTTAATGCATTTAAAATAAGACGAGAATCAACACCAATTAATAGGTCATCTCCATATTTATCAACATCTATGCACTCACAGAAATTACCATATTTTGAAATACATTCCACAACAATTTCAGAATTTCTTA
>JAGBXL010000252.1 GCA_017629325.1 Clostridia bacterium
ACTTTCTGGATTTTACCCATGTTCACAACACGGGCGGACCATGGAGCATTTTTGACGATGCCCCCTATATATTTATTATTATGACAGTTGTGATATTTGCTTTAGGTTTTTGGTATTTCAGGAAAAACCCTCCTCAAAATCTTTTGGGAAAGCTTTCTCTTTGCTTGATTGCAGGAGGTGCACTTGGGAATTTTGCCGACAGAATAATAAGGGGTTATGTTGTTGATATGATAGATGTTAATCTTTTTAACTACCCCGTTTTTAATGTGGCAGATTGTTTTGTGGTTATTGGTGCAATTCTTATGTGCATTTATATTTTGTTTTATACAAAAGAGGATTAAATTATGGAAAAAATTACTTTAATTTGTGAAGATGGCGGAACAAGAATAGATAAATATATTAATATTGACGGTATAAGCAGGGCTATGGTTCAAACTCTTATAAACGATGGCAAAATAACCGTTAACGGCAAGGAAATTAAAAACAACTACAAGCTAAAAGCACAGGATAAAATAGAGGTTATTATTGATGACCCAAAAGAAGCCGATATTGAACCAGAAGATATACCCCTTGATATTGTTTATGAAGATGATTCTCTTTTAGTTGTTAATAAGCCGCAGGGAATGGTTGTTCACCCGGCACCCGGAAACTATTCGGGAACACTTGTTAATGCACTGATGCACCATTGCAAAGGAAATTTAAGCGGAATAAACGGGGTACTCCGCCCCGGAATTGTTCACAGAATAGATAAAGATACATCGGGACTTTTACTGGTTGCAAAAACCGATGAAGCACACGCATCACTTAGCGAACAAATTCAGAATAAAACAGCTAAGAGAGAATATATCTGCGTTACTGAAGGGCTTTTAAAATCTAAAAAAGGTGTTATAGATGCACCGATTGGCAGACATCATTTAAACCGCTTAAAAATGGCGGTTACACCCACAAATTCAAAGCATGCGATTACTCATTTTGAGGTGCTTGAGTATTTTCAAAATTCTACTTTAGTTAAATGCGTTTTGGAAACGGGCCGCACTCATCAGATACGAGTTCACATGCAGTATATAGGCCACCCCGTTATGGGCGACCCCTTATATTTAAAAAAGAACAGCAGAAATCTTCCCGGTCAGGCACTTCATGCAAGATGCATAGGATTTATTCACCCAAAAACGAAGGAGTATTTGGAATTTTATGCCGAGGAACCAGATGTGTTTAAAAATTTAGTTGATGATTTAAGAAAAGGTCTGTAATCTCTATGGTTACAGACCTTTTATATAGATATAAACATTAAATATTGCCAAGAGTACAAATATAAATCCGGCAGAAAAAGAAAGATGTTTTTTTGATTTATAAAGATAACACATAAGGCTTATTGTTTTTAGCAAGGTATATATAAAAAAGAGCAAAACCCAAATTACCAATATATCCTCTCCTATATTCAATTAATATTTACATTTAAAAGATTTAAGTTATCCATAAAACTGTTATACTTTTGATAGGTAGTAAATAACCTGCGACCGTAGTATTTTACATTCAGCACATCTACATTCATTATGGCATATTTTCTTGCAATGTGGAGAATTTCTTTATTTTTAAGAGATACATTTATTTTTTGTTTTTTCATGGAAAGCTTATATCCCCTTGATTCATTAGAATATTTTTTTTGCCAGCGTGAGTATTTATTATGCTCATCATCTGTTAAAGAAACCATATTTAAATTTGAAGAGTATAGAGCTGTTCCCGATAAATGTGGCAGAAATGTATCACCATTTTTTAAAATACTGACCTTTGGAACGATTGCAGTATAAAACTTATTGTGTTTAGAAAGTGAAAGCTCCGAGAGTGTGCAGTTATATGGGTGCTCATCATTTTGAAAAAGAGCCTTTGAAAAATTATTTGCTTTTGATTTATATTCTTTATTTAAGCACTCTGTAAGGATATTTATATCTTCATCATATATAAAGCAATTTATAAGAGGGCTTGACGGAACTGACTGCCTTAAATGCTTTTCGTCATTATTAAAAAAATCATTATAATATTTTTCGTCTGCACAGATAAAGCTAATGTGAGACAAATCGGTTTTAAATGTGCCGGACTCATTAAACATATTCAGTGCTTCGGCAAAATTTGTGGCAGTAAATTCTAAAAGCATTAAAGAATTTTCGGAGCCTGAAGCATCTTTTGAATCACCGCCCGCTTGCGTTATATAAAAACCATAGACAACTTTATTATTTTCCGCTTTAAAGCTGCAGGCGGCAACAAGCTTATTATTTTCGATTTCGTGTATTTTTTTACAGGAGCAAAAAAGTAAGCTCAATATACAAAATAATATTAAAAGAATTTTTTTCATATTTTCTCCCCTTTCTTCTTTTTATAATTCATAAAGGATTTTATTAAAAGAAGCATATATAAAAGGACTGAAAGTAATTCAAAGGGCATTTTAAAATCAAAATTAAGATTTGTGATATAAAACAAAAAGGCTATTATAAATGAAAATGCTTTTGCATCTTCAAAGCCTGTAAAATGGGAAATTGCCCCTGACGATACTAAAATACCCAAAGCCGTTGTTACCACTGCTATAAGACTTACTCCAAAAACAAGAACAATTTCAAAACGATGAAAAAACAGCCCTGATTTTGCCGTTGAAAAAATACCCTCGAGAGAAAAATTATATAACATACCCATTGGATATGGAACTGACAAAATGCACACTACAATTATAAAAAAGCCTATACCAAAGATTTTTAAAAGTGCAGATTTTGAAACTGCGACACCATCAGCTTTATTTCTTAAGTGATTTTTGAAAAAATACAAACTCATAATTGGTGCAAATGTCTTTATTCCGCCAAAATTTAAAAAGGTAGTTTTTGTATCATTGCCAAATACGGGGGCAATATTATCGTAATCCCAGCCAAAAATACTTAAAAGACACATTACAAAAATTACAGACAAAAATACCCAGTAAGAAACAAAAGTGCATCTGGTTAGTGCTTCAATGCCACAAAGAGAACAAAGAAGAGAAATTAGAATAATAAAAAGACTTAAAAATTCACCGTCTATCCCTGCGTTTGAGGTAACAGATAAAAGCGATGAAAGACAGATGCTATAATTATTAAAGCCCAAAAACAATATATAAAGGCAAAAAACAAGACTTACTATTTTATTAAATACTGAAGATGCCTGCAGGTTTTCAAAAGAATTTTTTATTAAATAAAGAAGTGCAAAGGATACCAAAAAACACAATATAAAATTTATACAGCTTCCGCTTCCTGAATTTTCAAGACTTTTGGTTGAATACTCAAAAACAACAATTGGGAGGCTAAAAAAAACAAGAGTTGCCATGCTCTCTTTTTTACCAATATAATTTTTCATATAATCACCCTTTTCGTTTTGTTTTTAAATATGACGGATTAGGAATTTTGGAATAATCCATAAAAAGATTTTTTATAAGCGCTCTTTTTGCTGTGTGCGGCGAATATGGTGCAAAAAAAGGCACACCGAAAGAACTCACGCCTAAAATAAGAGAGAGCCACAAAACAAAGCACGAGCAAATTCCCACAATTCCCAAAAATGCTCCGGCAAAAATAAAAGCAAACCTTAAAATTCTGAAAGAAAATGAAAGTGAATATGAGGGTATTGCAAAAGATGCAATACCGCATATTGATACAATTATAATGGTTATAGGACTCACAAGTCCTGCATTAACTGCGGATTGACCAAGAATAAGCCCCCCTACAATTCCTAAGGAAGAACCGATTGAGCCAGGTATTCTTATGCTTGCTTCTTTAATAAGTTCAAAAGAAATTTCCATGATTATTATTTCGGTTAATAACGAAAAAGGGATTGTGCTTCTTTCAAGAATAAGACTTAAAAACATATCATTTAAAAGGCTTTCTGTGTGGAATCTTGTTAGTGCAAGGAAAAGCCCGGGAGTTAAAAGAGATAAAAAAACAGCTATTATTCTTATAAGTTTTATAAAAACAGAATATGGTTTTCTTAAATATGCATCTTCGGGTGAAGCAATTATATCGGTTATGTTGGAGGGCAAAATGAGCGCATGGGAACTGCCGTTTAAAAAAAGAGCAGCTCTTCCCTCAACAAGTGCACGACACACCTTATCGGGTCTTTCAGTTGTTATAACCTGTGGAATGCTGATATTATTTCTTTCTTCTATACCCTTTTCAATATCAAAAACAGAAAAAATGTAGTCATCTTCAAAGCCATTTAACTTTTTTCTTATTTCATTTGTGAGCTTAGGATTTATAATTCCTTTAATATATGCCAGTGATGCAGGGGTTTTGCTTTGCGTGCCAAAGGTAAAATTTTCAAAAACCAGATTAGAATTATTAACACTTGTTCTTACAAGGGCTGTGTTGCATCTTAAAACTTCGTTAAATGCCTCGTGGGGACCTTGCACAACAGTTTCGTTAAGAGGTGTGCTTATGCTTCGATGCTCCCAGGTTTTTATGTCTGTTATTATGCCGCTTGCAGAGCCGTCTAAAAAAACACCTACATTGCCAAAATTTATGCTATCGGCTATTTTATTTAAACTATCTGTACATTCAACCTGACTCTGCGGCATAATGTTTTCAGAAAAATATTTTGCTGTATCGACGTGTTCTTTAAGCTCTGCCATTTTCATTGCAGGCTCCAAAACAAATTGATTTATAGATATTCTGTTTACTATGCCATCGGCAAAAATAATAAAAGCCCTTATATTCTTTTTATTGGTGTTCCAGTTAAAAAAGCGAATTACTATATCGCTATTTACATCAAGGTGCATTAATTTTTTTATGTTATTTAAATTTTCGTCAAGTGATTTTGAAACATTTATTTGCATCGAGGTATTTTGAGTTTTTTCCTCTTTTTGAGAAAAGGTTAAATCAAAGCTCTCTTTTTTATTTGGAGGAGTGTATTTTAAAAAATTAAACATAGATTTTATCACCAAGATTATTATTGGCAGTAAAAATTTATATATTCAGGAATAAATTTTTTATTACAGTAAAAAATATACACGGGGTGATTTGATGATTAGGTCGAGATCTATTGAAAAATATAAAAATGTTATAAAACAAAATGTGGGTAAAAAGGTTAACCTAACACTTAAAAGAGGAAGAAAATATATAACTCTTAACGATTGTTTGATAGAAAATGCTTATGATGGGATTTTTGTTCTTGAAATAGTGGGCGAAAGTCTTATAAGCTGCAAAAAGATTTCTGTTTGCTATGCAGACCTTTTAACAGGAAATGCAAGGCTTACTCTTGTAAGCGATTCAAAAGGTGCATAAATTTTTTTGATTATTATTAAAAAAATTTTGCTTTTTTTACAAAAACATCTTGAAATTCCTTTGAACATATTGTATAATATATCTAACTCAATATATATTTAGGAGGAATTCACTATGGTTAAATTAATTGTTGGAAAAAAAGGCACAGGAAAAACAAAAGCACTCTTAGATGGTATCCACAATTCAATAAATACTGAAAATGGTGATATAGTTTTTATCTGTAACGGAGACAGACACATTTTAGATATAAACCATTCTATAAGACTTATTGATGTTGAAAAATATGATACAGCAGATTTTAGAGTATTTAAAAGCTTTATTCTCGGTATTTTATCGCAGAATTATGATATAACCTCTATATTCGTTGACAGTTTATTTAAAATTGTTCCCGATGATTTTGATAATTTAACCGCTTTTATAAATGATTTGGATGCTATATCCGAAGATAACAATGTTAAATTCACAATCTGCATCAGTGCTGATAAATCAGAATTACCTGAAGATATTTATAAATATATTAACTAATTTTACTTAACAACGGGACGTCGAGGACGCCGTCCCCTACATTTAAACGGATAATTAAACAAACGGCGCGGAGTTTTCCACGCCGTTTTTGATGATTGTTACAGAGGTTTATTTTATGTCAAATATTTATTTAACACCCGAAAAAGAGGCTGAATCCGAGCTTATTGAAAAAAGATCGAAGTTTATTGGGCATCTGCGTCATGTAGGCAGCGAGGAAGAAGCATTATATTTTATAAACAAAATAAAAAAAGAACATTACGATGCAAATCATAATGTTTTTGCATATATAGTAGATGGAACAAAAAGATACAGCGACGACGGTGAGCCTTCAAAAACTGCTGGACTTCCTATTTTAGATATGCTTGAAAACCAGAATATTACTGATGTTGTTTGTGTGGTTACAAGATATTTTGGTGGAACTCTTTTAGGAACGGGCGGTCTTGTTAGAGCCTACACGGGTGCTGCAAAGCTTGCACTTGAAAATGCGGGAATTAAAAAGATGCTTTTGCATACTACCCTTTCTATTCTTATTCCATATAATCTTTTTGACAGTGTTAAATATCTTGCGGGAGAATGCAATTGTACTTTTATTAGCTGCGAATATACAGACAAAGTTAAAGCTTGTGCAATTTGCAAAAAAGAAGATACTGATAATCTTTTGGAAAAGCTCTCGGCAGCTTTTGGTATTAACATAAAAACAGAAATACTTGGCGAAATGTATTGTTAGAATAAGGGATGTAATTATGAACAACAAAAGAGCAATGTATATACTCCTTGTGTTTTGTGTTATGTTTATAACACTAATAGGATACATAACATATATAGAAGTTGAATTTGGTGATGAATATATAAGTTCTGTGTATAACGCCCGAAACAGCGCCAAAGACAGTGCTGTTATAAGAGGAAGTATTTACGACCGAAACATGAAAAAATTAGCATATAGCGAAGAATCGAACGGAAGACTCTTGAGAAAATATCCATATAACAATATGTATTCCCATGTTGTAGGATATGTAACAGAGGATTATTCTTCAAGAACTCTTATAGAAAAGGAATTTAATTCACATCTTCTTGGCGAAAGCGGAATGAACAAGCTTTATAATTTTTCAAACAAGCTAACATCTAAAAAGATAAAAGGAAACGATGTTATTTTAACAATAGACCATGAATTACAAAGTGTTGCTGATAGAGCTATGGGGAATTTTAACGGTTCTATTGTTGCACTTAAAGTAAAAACAGGTGAAGTTTTGGCAATGGTTTCAAAACCCGACTTTAACCCTAATCCTGAAATTTTTAAAGCTCAGTATGACAATCTCAAAGATTCAACTCTATATACAAGAGCTATTGGGGTTTTGTATCCGCCAGGTTCAACCTTTAAAACAGTAACCAGTGCTTCTATTATAGAAAACGGCTTAGAAGATGAAACCTATGAAGATTTAAATGGCGAATTTGTTATTAAATCGGCAGATGGAAAATCTGATAACGACTACACATGTGCAAATGAAGATGCCAAGCACGCTTATGGAATGACAGATTTAAAAAAAGCATTTACGGTTTCGAGTAATGTTTACTACGCGTATATGGGAACAAAGCTCACTTCAAACCAAATTCAATCTACCGCACGAAAATTTTTGTTTAATAAAAATATAGATTTTGACCTACCGGTTAAAGATAGCCATTTTCAAAAAGGAAGGCTTACTGAGGCCCAGAGGGCAATATCTGTTATAGGTCAGGGACAAACTGAAGCAACACCTCTTCACCTGGCACTTATTGCTGCAACAATTGCAAATGACGGAAAGATGCCAAAGCCATATATTGTGTCATCTGTTAAATCGGGATTTATATCTGAATACAAGGCAAACAAATCTTCTTTAGGGCAGATTATTCCAAAAGAAGATGCAAAAAAAATAAAAGATATGATGCTTGAGGTTGTTAATTCTGGAACAGGAAAAGCTGCTGCAATAGATGGAATCGAGATTTGCGGAAAAACAGGAACAAGTGAAAATCCGCTTACTGCATCAGGTGGGGCAAATTCTAAAAAGACTCATGCCCTTTTTATTGGCTTTGCACCTTATGAAAACCCTGAAATTGCAGTGTGCGTTGTTATGGAACACGCAGGCTTTGGCGGAACTTATGCTGCGCCGGCTGCAAAAAAAGTTATGGAAAAATATTTTGAAATTTACAAAACCGAATAACAAATAAACGCCTCACATAAATTATATGGGAGGCGTTTTTATGCTTAAAGCATCGGATTTTAAAAATAAAGAAGTTATAAATTTAGCAAACAGCGAAAAATTAGGGTATATAAATGATTTTGAAATATGCACATCGGCAGGTGAAATATCAGCTATATATGTTCCCGAAAAACAAACTTCTTTTTTAAATTTGAAAACAAAATATATCCGCATTCCCTGGAACAAAATCCAAGGTATAGGTGATGATGTTATTTTGGTTAATATAGAAGAAAGCACTAATATCGATTAAGAGTATTTTTTTATTATATATTCAAATAATAAATATACATCTTATGAAAGGAATGATATATATGAGTGCTAAAGGTACAATGGGTGCATTGGCTGCAGGAGTTGTTATTGGTGCTGTTATGGGAATGATGATTGACCCTTTAAGCGACAAGCAGCACAAAAAAATATGCAAAAACGCAAGCAATGTTTTTAAAACAATCGGCTCAATTGTTGACGATGTTATAAGTATGTAGTAATTATTAAAGGGTTTGTAAAAACATATTTTTTACAAACCCTTTAATAATTATATTTCCATTTGTCTGCCTAAAAACATTGATGTTACTCCTGCAAGCTTAACTTCAACATCGGTTATCTGTGAATTGGAACCATCGTCCATTATTACAACATTGCCTATTGTATCGCCCTCTGATATTATAGGTGAAACAACACCAAGGGTATATTTTTCGTTATTATCGGTTATTTTAAGCTTTTTACCGTCTTTTGAAACAAAGCCTGATTTTTCTTCCATTATCTTTTCCATATCAAAGCTTAAGGGTTTTTCAAGAAGTTCTTTTTTGGGTGCTCCTGCTGTTGCTATAATGGTGTCTTTATCGGTTATACAAACAGGTCGGCCTGATGTTTTATAGAGTGATTCGGCATATTTTGAAGCATATTCACCAAGCTCACCAATGGGCGAATATTTTTTAAATATTACCCCGCCCTCACGGTCTGTGAAGATTTCGAGAGGATCGCCAACTCTTATGCGGAGGGTGCGTCTTATTTCTTTTGGAATTACTACTCTGCCTAAATCATCTATTCTTCTTACAATTCCTGTGGCTTTCATAAAAACAAAAAACTCCTTTATTTTTCGGGCATTCCGTGAATCGCCCCTACAAATTGAATTTGTAATTTTATTGTTTACAACAAAGGAATTTTTATGTAAGGAAAAAGGTGGATATGTAAAAAATACACCGCTTATTTGCGGCGTATTTTTATATATTATATTCATTTGAAATTGCAGTTTTCATAAATTCTCTTAATTCGTATTTTTGGCTTATTCCAAGCCAAAGCTTTACATAAACCGAAACAAAAGTACACAGAGGAAGAGTTATAATTCCAAGGTCATTATATTCTTTTGTGCTTTCATAAGTTATACCGCCAGGTGCATTTACAAGAAATACTGGAATATCTTTTTGCTTTGCATTTAAGCAAAGGTTTTGAAAATATTCTGATGATGTGTTTAATGTTGCAGAGTGATACGGATTTAAAATTACTGCATTTACATTTTCTAAAGAATATGAATAATTATTGCCCGGATAGGAATCTATAACCAAAATTCCGGGATTTTTAATATACTCTGTAACCTGTGAATGAAGGCTAAAATTATATCTGCAATTTTCAAATTTTACAACTCCATTATACGAAGCAAAAACTTTTGAATTTATGCTGTGTATATTAGAAGTGCATTCTGCGTGTCTGCATATTGTTGAGGGGATATAAAAATCAACACAAATTTTATTACTATTTTTATAGCTGACAAAAACCCCTGATGACACTCTTTGGCATATAAACTCAACTGCGGCTTCAAAATTTGCATAACCATTTGCATTTTTATTTTCCAACGGAAGTGATGACGAAACAAAAATTATGGGTATTTTAGCATTTGAAAAAGCATATTCAACGGCAGTTGAGGTATATTGAAGAGTGTCGGTGCCATGGGTAACAATTATACCGTCGTAGCCATTATCTATATTTTCGGCAATTTCTTTTTGAAGAATATTTATTTGTGTTGCCGAAAGATTTTCGCTTAAAATAGTATAGGGATTATGGCATACGAAATCTATATCTGATTTCTTTTTATAACTGTTAATAAGAATATAGTTTGTGCTATCGTCGGCTG
>JAGBXL010000031.1 GCA_017629325.1 Clostridia bacterium
CGAACTCATTCACAAGCATGTTAATATTTAATTTTGTCTAAACTTTGGGGTTCACTTCACTTAAAGGCGGATTTCTTTTTTTAGATTTTACTCTTATCTATTCTTTAAAAATATGTAGGGGACAGCGGTTTCCGATGTCCCGATAAATTTTACGCTTTTTCTATTTTTTTCCTTTAGGTTTAAATATAAGTGAACATAAAAACCCAAAGAAAATAGCTGCCGATATTCCCGTTGCCGCAGCAGTTGCCCCGCCCGAAAGAGCACCCAAAAGCCCTTTTGCTTTAACTGCTTTTTCTGCTCCTTTTGCAAGTGTGTAGCCAAAACCAATAATAGGCACTGTTGCTCCGCCCCCTGCAAACTCTACAAGAGGCTCATAAATTCTAAATGCAGTAAGAATAACTCCTGCCACCACATAGCTCACCATTATTCTTGCGGGGGTAAGCTTTGTTTTGTCTATTAGTATCTGGGCAAAGGCACAAAATAATCCGCCAACCCAAAAAGAATTAAAAAGCTTTAACCAATCCATCTGTTTAAAAGCTCCTTCCTTAAATAAACACAAAATGCAGAGCATTTTGCACCTTTCCTTTTCACTTTTACCTTTTACTTATTCCCTGCCTGAATTTATTCAGGCGTCAACCCTCTCAATAGCCACCGCGTGTGCCACACCTGCTATACTCTCTCCAACCAGCACACCCGTTGGGCTCATAAGTGCTCCTGTTCCAAGAAGCAAAACTTTTTGTATTTCATTTTCTTTAAGCTTCTTTGCAAAAAATCCGCTAAAAACCGATGCCACACACCCGCAACCGCTGCCGCCGCTTTTAACACCTTGTTTATTTTTGTCAAAAATAATTTTTCCGCAGTCTGTGTGATTGTGGAGGTCAAGCCCTTTATCTCTTAAAAGCTCCAAAAGTATATCCGAGCCAACCCATGCCAAATCACCTGTTATAACAAGGTCATAATCCTCAGGCGTTTTACCGGTTTCTTTAAAATGAGTATAAATGGTATCTGCCGCAGATGGTGCCATAGCCGCACCCATATTGTTAGCATCTGTAATACCTAAATCAACCATTTTTCCAATGGTTACTTCGCTTACTTTTGCAAAGCCCTTTTCCTTATTTAAAACAGCACTTCCGCTTCCTGTAACTGTCCATTGTGATGTTGGAGTTCTAACCTCGCCATATTCCAGCGGAAAGCGATACTGCTTCTGGCTAGAGCAAAAATGGCTTGATGCACCAATTGCAATATTATTTGCAAACCCGCCCGAAAGCAGCATTGAGCCAAGGCACAAACCCTCAACAAAGGTTGAGCAAGCACCATAAAGCCCTAAATATGGAATTCCCAATTCTTTAAGCCCATAAGAGCTTGCAGTGCACTGATTTAAAAGGTCGCCTGCCAGAATCATGTCAATTTCGTCGGGAGTTTTACCGGCAGAGGTGAGTGCCCCCGAAACAGTGTTTTTCATAAGGGTGCTCTCTGCCATTTCCCAACTACTTTGCCCCAGCATATCGTCTGTGTATTTAGCGTCAAAATATTCACCAAGTGGTCCTTCGGCTTCTTTTTTTCCAACCGAAGAAAACACCGAGTTTATATAAACATCTTCTATTTTATAAGTTTGTTTTCTCATATATAAATCACCCTTATTTTAAAAAGAAATAAATAACACCGTAAATAACCGAAGCCGATATACCATAAACCAAAACAGGCCCCGCAATTGTAAACATCTTTGCACCAACGCCTAAAATCTGCCCCTCGGTTTTATATTCAATAGCGGGCGACACTATGCTGTTTGCAAACCCCGTTATCGGCACAAGGCTTCCGCCCCCGGCATATTTTGCAATATCGTCATATATTCCTATACCTGTTAAAAATGCACCCAAAAATATCATTGCAGCCGAGGTTATAGCTGCGGTATCTTCTTTACCAAGTCCAAAGGATTTTATCACAGATGAGATAGCCTGCCCCAAAACGCAAAATAATCCGCCAATAACAAAGGCATAGCAAACATCTCTTATAATAGGTGAGGGTGGAGATTTTCTTTTAACAATCTCGGCATATTCTTTTTTAGATAAATTTTTCTTCATAAATAAAAGTCCTTTCCGCCATAAATCCTCTTGGTGCAGTTTCTTTGTCTTTGTTTTTTGAAAGAGCAATAATAGTAAATATCAGTAGTAAAATAATTAAAAATATAACCGATACAAATTTAACACCTTTCACATTTATCACCACATTTAATATTTGTAATTTAAAAATTAATTATAATTGAAATATATGGCAGCGTTTTTATTTGTGAATATTTATCATATACATATAAGTTTTTCTCTAAGGTTTATATGAAATACATAAACTCAAAAAAAACACAAAAAAAATTAAAAAAGTTGTTGACAAAAGCTCCATAAGGTGATATAATTCTTTTTGTTGACGCGATAAGCGAGCATGCTGGAATTGGCAGACAGGCACGTTTGAGGGGCGTGTGTTTATGACGTGTGGGTTCAAGTCCCACTGCTCGCATCAAAAAGAAACGACAATTTTCGGTTACGAAAGTTGTCGTTTCTTTTTGTTCTTTTATCTTTTCACTCTTCTCTCTTCACATTTCACTATATCGCAGAATTTAACGAAAATATATCAATCATTCTCCCCAAAAAAGTCTGCTAAATTCGGCAGTCTTTTTCTTTATTTAATAAATTTAAAAAATATCAAATATTGCCTTGACTTTACATAAAAGCAGGTCTATAATAATCAAAGCTAAGATACCAGGAGGTATTTATTATGGGCAGAAAAACTTATGAAATTGACATGGTAAATGGTTCGGTTTTTAAAAGCGTTGTAGCTTTTGTTGTTCCGCTTATTTTAGGCAATGTTTTGCAGCTTCTTTACAATGCGGCAGATATAATCGTTGTAAGCCGTTTTGCAGGCAGCGATGCAATGGCATCGGTTGGTGCAACAGGCAGTTTGAGTGCCCTTATTGTAAGCCTTTTTATAGGTCTCACAGCAGGAGCCGGTGTTGTTGTTTCCCGATATCACGGTGCACGCGATGGCATGGGAGTTCATAAAGCAGTTCACACCTCAATTTCCATTGGTATTGTTGCAGGTCTTGTGGCATCTGCGGTAGGTATTATTTTTTCGTCTTATCTTTTAAAGCTTATGGGCACACCCGAGGGCAAGGTTTTAAACGGTGCAGTTTTATATATGAAAATATATTTTATGGGTGTTCCTGCATCACTGGTATATAACTTTGGTGCATCAATATTAAGAGCAATAGGCGATACCCGCCGTCCTCTATATATCCTTGCATTTTCAGGCATGGTAAATGTTATTTTAAATCTGGTATTTGTAATAGGCTTTAATATGAGTGTAGAAGGTGTTGCTATTGCAACAGCTGTGTCAAACTATATTTCGGCAATTTCTGTTATCTTTATTCTTGTAAGGGCAGAGGGTGCTCATCATCTTAATTTTAAAGAATTAAGATTTCATAAAAAAGAGCTTGCAGATATTGTAAAAATCGGCCTTCCTGCAGGTATTCAATCATCGCTATTTAGCGTTGCCAACACAATCATTCAGTCTTCTGTAAATTCTTTCGGCACAGCATCTATTGCAGGCAGTGCGGCAGCAGGCAATATCGAAGGGTTTGTATATACTGCAATGAATGCCTTTTATCAGGCTGCCATAACAGGCGTAAGCCAGAACTACGGTGCCAAAAATAAAGATGGAGTCCGCAAAACAGTTAGAGTCTGCAGTGCATCTGTTACAGTTGTTGGCTTTGTTTTAGGTCTTGTAACAACAATTTTTGCACGCCCGCTTCTTAGCATATACATAACCGATTCAAAAGAAGCCATAGATTATGGCGTAATCCGAATGGTTGTTTCGGGTCTTCCGTATTTTCTGTGCGGCATAATGGAAGTTCAGGCAGGTCTTTTGCGTGGTTTGGGTTATTCCACAACAGCAATGGTAAATTCTTTAATAGGTGCCTGCGGTTTCAGAATTTTTTGGATAATATTTATCCTTCCTATTTGGCACACAACCTTTGTTTTATTCCTTTGCTGGCCGATATCTTGGATTCTTGTAATACTTATGCATTTCGTGTGCTATAAAGCAGTTAAAAACAAAGCTTATTTAAGAATGAATGAACAATAAAAAATTTAAAAAAGTATTGACAAATTAAAAATTTAGGTATATTATATATTATAAATTTGAATATCACAAAAAAGACTATGACGAGGACGGTCGGTTTGTGAAGCCTTGAGAGAGTTGCCGGATGGTGCGAGGCAATGGCTAAGCTTACCAATGACTTATCACCTCTGAGTCGGAGGACCGAAAGGCTTAAGCTTAGTAGATTCCTTCCGTAATGCTGCGTAAAGGCAAAGGGCTTGTTAGAGCTCGGTAAGTGGCGAAATGTTTTGATTTCGCAATTTGAGTGGTACCGCGGGTTATAATAACTCGTCTCAAAGCTTTTCTTTGAGACGAGTTTTTTGTTTTATTCAAATTAGTAACCAAGTATCAAATTTGTCAGAAACGAAAGGAGACAAAAACAGTGGATTACAGTTTGAAAGAAGTAGCAGGCAGAATAAAAGACCTTCGTGAAGCAAAGGGCTACACACCAGAAGAACTTGCAAAGCTCACAGGTGTGTCGGTAGAAGACTATAAGGTTTTGGAAAAAGGCGAAACCGATTTTAGCTTCACATTTATTTATAAATGTGCAAAGGCATGCGGCGTTGAAGTTGTTGATATATTAGAGGGAACAAGCACAACTCTTACCTCCTTTGCAATCACAAGAAAAGACGAAGGCCTTAAAATTGTTAAAAAACACGGTGTTGTGTATAACAACCTCGCTCCTAAATTTAAAGGTAAGCTTGCAGAGCCTTTCCTTGTTAAATTCCCATATCTTGAAGAAGAACAAAATGCACCTATAAAATTAAGCTCACACAACGGTCAGGAATTTGATGTTATCGTTAAGGGCTCACTTAAAGTTCAGGTTGGAAATCATATAGATATCCTTAACGAAGGAGATTCTATTTTCTATAACAGTATAATCCCTCACGGTATGGTTGCAGCGTCGGAAGGCGGATGTGAATTCCATGCAGTTGTTTTAAATCCCCAAGACGGATTGGTTAGTGAAGAATATCCCGAAACTCCCTATGTTGCAGCTAAAGCAGCAGTAAAAGAAGTAAAAGAAGAAACTGTTGCAGATAAATTCATTGAATCATCTTATGATGAAAACGGGGTATTTTGTGGCATCAAATTTAAAAATGACGATAGCTTCAACTTTGCATTTGACTGTGTAGATGCCATTGCCAAAAAGAATCCCGAAAAACTTGCAATGATGTGGGTTGCAAACGATAAAACCGACCGAAAATTCACCTTTAGTGATATGAAAAAATATTCAGCAAAAACTGCTAACTATTTTGAATCTCTGGGTATCAAAAAAGGCGACACAGTAATGCTCGTGTTAAAAAGACACTATCAGTTCTGGTTCTGTATGCTTGCACTTCATAAAATCGGTGCTATTGCAATTCCTGCAACCAATCAGCTTGTAGAGCACGATTTTGAATACAGATATAAAGCAGCTAAAGTAAAAGCAATTGTTTGTACTGCCGACGGCGAGGTTTCAGACGAAGCCGAAAAGGCTGCCAAAGCTTTTCCCGGAATGGTTAAAGTTCTGGTTGGCGGCAAAAAGCAAGGCTGGAACGATTTTAATGTTGAAATGGAACGCTTCAGCACACACTATTACCGCACAGAAAATACCCCCTGCGGAAATGACCCAATGCTTATGCTCTTCACATCGGGAACAACAGGCTATCCCCGTATTGCAACACATTCATATAAATATGCTCTGGGCCATTATCCCACAGCTAAGCATTGGCACAATGTAAATCCAAACGGACTTCACTTCACAATCTCCGATACCGGTTGGGGTAAAGCTCTCTGGGGTAAGCTCTACGGTCAGTGGCTCTGCGAAGCCGGTATATTTACCTATGATTTCGATAGATTCCATTCGGAAGATATCCTTCCCATGTTTGCAAAATACAACATCACAACCTTCTGTGCTCCGCCCACAATGTATCGCTTCTTCATCAAGGAAGATTTGTCTAAATATGACCTCTCTTCGATTGAATATGCAACAACAGCAGGCGAAGCATTAAACCCCGAAGTTTTCAATCAGTTTAAAAAAGCAACTGGGCTAACCATTATGGAAGGCTTCGGTCAAACAGAAACAACTCTCTCCATTGCAAATTTTGTTGGCTCCACACCAAAAATCGGTTCAATGGGCAGACCAAGCCCCTTATATGATGTTGTTGTTCTCGACCCTGACGGCAATGAATGTAAAACCGGTGATGCAGGCGAAATCTGTATTCGTGTAAAAGATAATGTTCCATGCGGACTTTTTATCGGATATTATCTTGACGAAGAAAAAACAAACGAGGTTTGGCACGACGGATATTATCACACAGGCGACCAGGCAACAATGGACGAAGACGGATACCTCTGGTATGTGGGCAGAATTGATGATGTTATCAAATCATCGGGCTACCGCATCGGACCTTTTGAAATCGAGAGCGTTATCATGGAGCTACCTTATGTTTTGGAATGTGCAATCACTCCTGTTCCCGATGAAGTTCGCGGTCAGATTGTAAAGGCTACCATCGTTCTTGTTAAAGGCACTGAGGGTACAGACGAACTTAAAAAAGAAATTCAGGAATATATTAAAACACACACAGCTCCTTATAAATATCCCAGAATCGTTGAATTTGTTCCGGAACTTCCAAAAACAATCAGCGGTAAGGTAAGAAGAGTTGAAATCCGTAAAAACGATTTGGAAAAAATGAATAAATAAAGCTAAAATGCGAGAGCTGCCCGTTTGTTTTGGGTACTCTCGCTTTTTTTAAAATATAATGCTGTTAAAAGAGATAATTTATCATATTTCCGAATTGCACCTTTTGTTGTTGTGTGGTATAATGAGTTTGCAAAGCAAACTCAACTTCACTTTTGCTTTTTGTAAAAACTTCATTGCGTATGCAACTTCACTTTGAACTTTGGTTCAAAATTTCACAAAACAAAAGGCAGCTAAATTATACCGTCTTTATAAAGTTTGAGATGTAATGGATAAAATAGCCTTCCCCTTGAGGGGAAGGGGGACCGCTTGCGGTGGATGAGGTGGAAAAGGATAACGATTGCTTTGCAATCTACACCTCACCACCGCCTACGGCGGAGCCTCTCGAAAAGCGAGAAGCCTTTGAAAGGAGCACAGTTATGAATTTTACTACTTGGTTTGTAATTGCCATTGCAATAATAGTTCCAGTAGCAACATTTATTTTTCACAATAAGGAATAATTTTTGCTCTTAACTTGATACGAAGATGTTGTTGAAAACATTGGCATCCAGATTATACAGTCTTTATAGTAAAGAGCGTTGAATAATGTCGAAAGAAGGAAGTATATGAAAAATAACATAACAAAAGCACTGTTAATTTTAGGATATTGCCTGCCTTTTGTGTTTTTAGCAATGAACGAGGATGCGACTACAGGTACACTATGGTTCTATCTTATTATGATAGTTGGCTTCAGTGTTTTGTGCTTTGGATGTATAAACACAAAAAATTCTTCGATAGTAGTTGTTGGCAATATATTAAGCTTTGTTTCATCGTGCATTTTTGCGTGGCTTTTTCAAACAGAAAAATGGGAATACTACTTTAAGCCTTTCTTGCCAAATCAACTTATTATATTTGAAACTATACTTGCCTTTCTTATTCAAATTATATTTGTTATACATTATGCAAGAAAAGAAAGTAACAAAGCATAGAAATAAAATAATTTTTCAGTCTTAACATAATACGAGAACTATCACAAAATAATTGATATCTATATTATACAGTCTTTATAAAGTTTGAGATGTAATGGATAAAAAAGCCTTCCCCTTGAGGGGAAGGGGGACCGCTTGCGGTGGATGAGGTGGAAATGAATACAACAAACAATTCAAAATTAACAGGTAATGCAAAAACTTTAAGAAAGAATATGACAAAAGAAGAAAGACATATTTGGTATGATTTCTTAAAAACTTTACCTGTAACTGTCAACAGACAAAAGGTAATTGGTAAGTATATTGTTGATTTCTATATTGCATCATCTAAAATTGTTATCGAACTTGATGGTTCACAACATTATGAAGATAGTGGCATAGAAAGTGATGCAAAGAAGGATGAGTTTTTAAATTCCTTAGGTATCAAAGTATTAAGATATTCAAATTTGGATGTTAATCAAAGATTTGAGAGCGTATGTCAGGATATACTGAATAATATTAACACCTCATCAGTCACTTCGTAACAGCTTCCCCTCAAGGGGAAGCCTTTAACGGGAATAAAAATTTTTTATCCCCGACTTGACAAAATCATATAATGATTTCATCGAAGATGAAATAGGCAAAGTAGAGGTATAAAATTATGAAATTCATTCACCTTTCCGACCTTCACCTCGGAAAAAGAATAAGCGAATATTCAATGCTGGAAGACCAGGAATATATATTAACCAAAATTATAAATGATACAATTTTACCATTTTACGATATCCTCTTACAGAATACCCTCTCTTTTGAGCTTCTCTCTCTTGA
>JAGBXL010000032.1 GCA_017629325.1 Clostridia bacterium
AGCGGTATTTCTCTAAGGTTAAAACATCGGAATAAGGAT
The DNA here is from genome assembly GCA_017629325.1 of Clostridia bacterium. Taxonomy (GTDB): domain Bacteria; phylum Bacillota; class Clostridia; order UMGS1810; family UMGS1810; genus RGIG1828. The sequence continues at coordinate 40 of JAGBXL010000032.1, forward strand.
TAACTCCTGCTTCATCGAGTTTATCAATGCTTACAAGTTCGTTACCAACCTCATCGGAGGGGTAGCTGAGCATTAAAACAACTTTTTTTGAGCCCCTTGCAATACCTCTTAAGCAGATTGCAAAACGGTTACGGGATAATATTGGGAAAATAACACCAACTGTGCCGCCGCCAAGCTTTGCTTTAACATCGGCTGCAATATCATCGACAGACGCGTAGTTACCCTGTGCACGAGCAACGATTGACTCTGTGATGGAAATAACGTCGCGGTCGCGAAGTTCAAAACCTTCTATCTGGGCTGCTTCAATAACGCTATCGGCAACAATTTTAGCAAGGTTATCGCCCTCACGGATAATGGGGCATCTTATACCTCTGGATACGGTGCCTACTCTTCTTTCTTTTTCGTTCATAACTTTCACCCTTTTTAATATAGTATAGTGTTAATTCAAACAGGTTTAATAAAAATATCAGCCTATAACTCTTGTCCAGATTTCTGTAAGCTTAATATTTCTTTTTTTATTATAACTGAAAACTTCCATTTTTTCAAGGAAATCTTCACTCAAATCGGGGTAACGTTGCTTATCATTTTTGACATTTTCGTCAAACATTTCTTTTGCTTTTTCATTTGCTGTGGAATAACCGATATATTCGGCATTGAGTTTTGCAATATCGGGGCGGGACATAAAATCAATAAATTTTTCTGCTTCTGCCTTATGTGTGCTTGTTGTGGGAACTGCCATACAGTCAAACCAGAGGTTTGAACCCTCACTTGGAATAGCATAGGCAAGGTCGGGATTCTGATTTATGCAGTAGTAGGCATCGCCTGACCACACAATTGCAAGTGCGGCACCGCCGTTTATCATATTATCTTTTATTTCATCGCCGCAATAAGCTTTTACAAGGCTCTTTTGCTCGATTAAGGCTTTTTCGGCTTCCTTTAACTCGGCATCGTTATCGCTATTCATTGAAAAACCGCATTTTTTGAGAGCGATGGAAACCATATCTCTTTCCTGATTGAGCATATAGATATTGCCTTTATATTTTTCATTCCAGAGAATATCCCAGCTATTAACTTCTTCCTTAACCATTTTCTTATTATATAAAATACCCATTGTGCCCCACATATATGGAACACTGTATTCATTATTGGGGTCAAAAGAGAAGCCTTTCATATTAGCATCTACATTTTGTGCATTTGGAATATTATTAAAATCGAGCTTATTGATTTTGCCTTCGTCTATCATCTGTTCGAGCATATAGTCCGACGGGAAAATAACATCATAAGGAGATGCTTTGCTTGAAACCTTCATGTGCATATCTTCGTTGGAATCGTATATTTCATAAACAACCTTGATATCGGGGTTTTCAGCTTCAAACATAGAAACAACATCTGGGTGAATATAATCCCCTACGTTATAAACAAAAAGCTTTGTTTTTGAAGAACAACCCGCAAACGAAAGAGCAATTGAAGCAATTAAACAAAAAACTAAAATAAATGAAACTATTTTTTTCACTATTATTCCTCCTAGCCGAAAAATGAAATGGGTTCGCCTGATTTTTTTGAAGAACGACTGTTTATTACAAATAAAAGAACTGCAACTAAAACAAACATAACCGTTGAAAGTGCATTATACATTGGGTTGGGACCAGTTCTGCCCGTGTAGATAAACATTGAAAGATTTTGCACACCATGGCCCGATGTGAAATTACTTATAACAAAATCATCTAAAGACAGTGTGAATGATATTAAAAGACCATTTACAATACCGGGCCTTATTTCCGGAATAATAACCTTGCGGAAAGCATACAGAGGCTTTGCACCTAAATCAAGTGCAGCTTCATAAAGACCTGTGTCGAGCTGCATAAGCTTTGGAAGCACAGAAACAATTACATAGGGTATGCAAAAGGTTATGTGGGATATAAGCATTGTGAAATAGCCACGGGGAATATTAACGCTTACAAAAAGCATCATAAGAGATATACCCATTACGAGTTCGGAACTAACCATAGGAAGATTTGTTACTGCGTTTATCATTCCCTTTACCCTCTGGCTTTTATACCCTTGAATACCTATTGCAGCTGCAGTGCCTATTATACACGATACTACTGCTGCTATAACACCTATGGATATTGTGTTTGCAAATGCCTCAAGAAGCGAATCGTTTGAAAGCATTTCAATATACCATTTAAACGAAAACCCCTGCCACCTTGTAACAGATTTTTCGCTGTTAAATGAAAATATCATTAAAATAACAATAGGCAAATACAAAAACAAAAATATTAAAAATAAATATGTGTTTTCAAGTATTGACTTAAAAATATTCTTTTTCATTATCTGCTCCTTAAATTTTTAGCATTTAAAACTTTGACATCTGACGGTTTGATTTATTGAAAAACCGCATAAGATACATAGATAAAAATGCAAAAAGCATAAGAATTATTGAAATTGACGAGCCGATGTTTCTGCCAAGTTCGTTGCTGAAGTATCTTTCGATAACATTACCTATAAGCATAAACTGACCGCCGCCAAAGAAATCTACAATATAAAACGCCGTGAGTGCGGGGAGAAATACCATTGTAAAGCCCGAAACAATTCCCGGAAGCGATAAGGGAAGCACCACTTTTAAGAATACCTTTAGTGGATTTGCACCAAGGTCTTGGGCTGCTTCTATAACACTTGTATCTATTTTAATTAAAACAGAATATATAGGAAGAATCATAAAAGGTATATAGTCATATACAGTACCTAAAACAACGGCTGTGTAGGTGTTCATAATATCTATATCAGGAAGACCAAGCATACTTGTGAAAGAATGAAGAAGACCGCCCGGATTAAGAATTGCAAGCCATGAATAGAGCTTTAGCATAACATTCATCCACATTGGCATTATAAAAAGCATTAAAAGCCCTGTTGGTTTTTTGCCTGCCATGGTGCGTCTGCGGTCTTTATCGGCAAGAATATAAGCTGCCGGATAACCAAGAAGAAAACACACTGCAACGCTTATGAAAGAGACCCAGATTGAATTAAAAAATGACTTTACGTTTGTTTTATCGAAAAACTTTACAAAGTTTTCTAAAGTAAAGTAAACCTGACCATCATCACTGCCTGTGGTGAAAGCATATATAAGAATGATTATCATTGGTGCAACAACAAACAGAGTCATCCACACAAGATGAGGATATGAAAGTGATTTTTTATACATTAAAATACTCCCGTTATCAAGATTTTTTCATTATGTGAATATCAAAAGGTTTAACAAAAAGGCTTACCTCGGCACCAGGCTCTGCTTTTACAGTATCATGCACAAGCCATTTATAGCCGCAGGAATCTATGAGCATTTCATAGTGAACACCTTTAAAGATTACAGATTCAACTATACCCGTTACCTTGCCTTTATCGGGTTCTAAAATATATATGTCTTCAGGACGGATAACAACATCTACTGCTTCATTTTTTTCAAAGCCTGTGTCAACACATTCAAAATCGGTGTTAAAAATATTTACAAGACAATCTTCCTTCATAATGCCGGGAATGATATTACTCTCCCCTATAAAATCGGCAACGTAGGCATGTTTAGGCTCGTTATATATATCTGTTGGTGTGCCTATCTGCTGAATTGTGCCCTCTTTCATAACAACAATTGTGTCGGACATGGTAAGAGCTTCTTCCTGG
>JAGBXL010000033.1 GCA_017629325.1 Clostridia bacterium
TGCTGGCTCCATTTTATACCCCCTGTTGCGGTTTTCCTCTTTCGTTCAGTAAGGACATTTGCGATTTTGACAAACCCATAACCGCTTAAGTACAAGTCAAAAATCATCCGCACAGTTTCGGCTTCCTCTGGAACAATCTCATAGGTATTGCTTTTGTCCTTTCGTTTAACAAGTGAATACCCCAAAATGTTTCCGTTGCCGTAAAGCTCACCGTTTTCTCTGCTGATTGCCTGACCAGCTTTGACTCTGGCAGAGGTGCTTTGACTCTCTTTCTCCGCAAAATATGCCAGAAAATATAGCAACTGCTTGCCTTGTTCGGTGAAAGACCAAATATCTTGGCTAATGAAGTAAATCTCTACTCCAATAGCTTCTAAGTCCTGCGAGTATGCCAATGTTTCCTTTGCATTTCTGGAAAAGCGGCTGACCTCTCTGCTAACAATCAGATCAATCTTGCCCTGTTCCGCATCCTCTATCATTCTCAGAAAGTCCTTCCGCTTTCTGGCCTGTGTTCCTGAGATGCCCTCGTCTATGTAATAGTCCACAACGGTCCAATTTGGATGCTTCTTCAATTCTTCGCTATACCATTGCAACTGGTTCTTCAAGGCATGGATTTGGGCCTCATGCTGGGTTGATACTCTGGCATAGATGCCCACTCTTCGGGGGCGATTGGGGTCAAGGTTTTCGCTGTTAGTCAGCAAAAATCTCATATTATAGGTAGCTATATCAAAATTGCTCATTCTTCTTTATCCTTTCTTAGTATTCTTTTTGATATTCTCATAGGTAGCCTTATTGATAATATCCATTTCATAGAGCATATCAATTAAGGCTAATGCTCCTGTGTGTTTGTCAAGGCGGCAGGAGGCGGGTATTGTGGTCTGTGTTTTCATACCGCATCCCCCTCTCTGTCGCACCATAGAGTTACCTGAACCGCAGGCAGGGGGTTAAAAATTCTTACTTGTTTACATGTGTTTCTTCTCACTTTCATTTTAATCAATCTCTCTTTCTACAAACAGAAAGACCGTGGTAGTAAAGTCCAACAATGCTGGATCTACTACCACGGGTAAGTCGTGAGATTGCTGCCACCACTGATGGTGGCTATATCAATAAAGGCACTATGCCTATTATGAAGCAAGAATAGTAAACAATCCAAGTATCGTATCGACCTCCTTTATACGGAAAATTTGGCTTGACCGCCATGGTATGCTGCCCGACCACAAAATTCTCATTGCTCTCCTTAAAGCGGTGGCCCAAGCAGGGTGCATTAAGTATGGATGCAGACCATACTTTGCTACTACGATTTTTTGTTTGTACCGTCATTTTAGCAATGTCAACAAAAATTTCAATAGATTTTTTGCACGAGCTCGAAAAATTTTTATTGACACCAAAACGGTGGATATTGAAGGGATTAACCCTCTGTAAAAAAGTTAAATTCTTCCCAAAAATTCAGCGGCATATAGTAGTTAGTATTGGCTGAACGGTTTTTTACCGCTGTTAGCTGCAGTTTTTTAATGCTGGGTATGAACCTACCTGGAATCGTTGCCTTTTTGTTGTCAATATTCCTTGCTTTTTCCTCCTGACTATCAGCAGGGGGAGTAAGGAGCAAGACTGTGCTTGCCGTGTACTCGATTTCCCCAGAACCTTTCGTTGCCCCGATGTTTGGGGTGTTATAGGCACTTCTGCTTAGGCTGCTTAATGCCACCACAGGGGTATCGTATTCAATGGAGATTTCTTTCAGCACCTCCACCGCACAGTCAACCGCTTGTTTGTCCGTTGCAGTTGCCTTAACTGGCTTGATATACTGCAAGTAATCCACGAAAAGAACAGGAGCTTCACCAGTCAGATCCTTGTGCCTTTTTATACACTCCCTAATTGTATCAGGGGTTGCCCTTTCCTTTGGACAGCAGAAATACAGATGGGGGTTGCTCTGTATTTCCTTAACTGCTGATATATACAATTCAGCGGCATCCTGTGAAAGTTCGCCCCACTTGCCGCTGTTACGGATTTGATTCGTTGACAATGGCGGTGTAGTGTTGCCATCTCTCCGCTTAGCAATGGCAGCAGTTAACATGCTAATCAACTTGACTTGCATTTGGAAATCCGTCATTTCCAACGGCAGAAACAGCACATCCTTTCTTTGTGTGCTGGATATGTAATAAGCCATCTGCAAGGCAAGGGTGGTTTTTCCGACACCAGCAAGGCCCCCGATAACGGTCAATGACCCTGGTTCCAAGCCGCCGCCCATAATTTTGTCCAGCTTATCAAAGCCTGTTGGATAGTAGATGTTATGAGGGTCAGTCAGCTTATTCAGTAGTGCTGGAAAACAGCGGCTAACAACTGATGCATTCATATATTGTGCGGTTTCTACTTTGTGTTGCATAAAGTATTCAGATGGAATACCTTTACTTTCTTCTGCAAGGGTATTAAGGTTAGATTTAATGTAATCAAAGATATTATTATTCATAGTTTATAAGTTCCTTTCTGTATTAAAGTTAATGTAAATAAATATAGATATTCTTTCCTACCTCTAAGAACCTTTAAATAATAAAATGCTGGAGTGCATTTCTTTTGCACATGTCCATATATCCGATAGTGCAATATTTAGATGCGAATTTTCTCTAAGTGCGAAAATCCCCATCTTCGCATTCTGCATTTGACAGTTTGCGGAAATCCATCCAAAGACATTAAACTAATAACTATGGTGCGTTAAAGTTATTTCTATGATGGGTGCTGGCTTTCCACTAAGGAATAGACAGCACATCATTACACTAAGCACATTCTTATATTTTCTCTTAGGAGTTCTTAGCGGAGGAAAATAGTAAAAAGCTCTTGCGGTGCAATATCTTTTCAAAGGAGCCGCACCGCTTTACCCCATACACGGCACTTTTATAGCAAGAAATACTTTCTTTTGTATACTTCACTATCATTTCTTTGCCCCTATATTTCAGCCAAGGGGCAACACCGATCTGCTCCTCGTTTGCCACCAGCAAACGCCCCGAGTACCTCGGGGGTTTGCCGCAGACGGTTTTAATGTTGCCCCTTGAAGTTTTAAGCTTCAAAGGGTTACTTTTTCTTATCGTATAGCCATTCAATATGTATGACCACTCGAACCATATCTTCGTAGTCCAAAGCTCGAACCTCGTCGGGGGTCAGCTTTTTGCCCCGTTCGCTGTAATAGCTAAATCGTGCTACTTGCTTCAGTGCATTCAGGTTGCGGAAGAACGGTACGATGATCCTGTCCTTGATGCTGTTATTTTTCGTGTTCCGCACTTGTTCAATAGTTGGGAATTTGCCATGCTCCAACAACGACTTGATACTGACACGATTTTTATTAGTCTTTTTACTGTTATAGTATTTCAGCAACAATAAGTAATACAGCAGATTTGGAGCATAAGTATACTGCTGCCTGTCAATCGTGTAATACTCAACAGGCAATAGGATATAGTTTTCTCTGCCCATATCTTGCACAAAATTCTCGCTTAGCTTGACAGACACACGACCATGCGGCATTTCAAAGCTGTCAATGACGGTGCCGCCATCTGCATAACTAACCGCTGACAGGGCAAACAAATCCCTTTCAATCTGCTTTCTTGCCTGTTTCCTGTCAAGCAAGCTACAGCGAAGCATAAACTCTTTAATGGAGAAATCAATGCTATCCGTGTTTCTCAGGGCATATAGCTCCCTGATGTACATAAACAGCCTGTGAGTTGTGCCTGTGAAAACAAAGTCCTCCACGGTTAAATCACCGCTGTAATTGACTGGTGGAAACACATAGATTTTTGCTTCGTTTTTGCCCCTGCCTACGGTGTAGCAGGGCGAGCCAAATTCGTCTGTTTGTAGCTTGCTTCGCTTGGTGTCAAGCTGCATAAGCAGATTGACCTTGTTTGACTGATAAATTTTAACCATATTATTCATAACAAAATCCCCTTTCTTTCTATGGTTTGTTAGAATAATATGCTTATCACGGCAGTATACAACTATTTTCTGCACGAGCTCCCCATTATTTTGCCAAATAATGTTGTACCATCGTATCCGAGCGAAAATGACATGATAGAGATACCGCCATAACAGCGGTACGGTCATAGGAAACCGCTATGCCTTGCCGTTCCAGAGCTTCCCTGTGGCTGCCACGGCAAACATAAGGGCGGTCTAAATCCTCCCTAAGTGTTCTGCCTTGGGCGGCAAAGGCATCTCGGATCATTTGCTGGTATTCAGCACGAGCTTCTGGCCGTCGCCGCATATCTTCGCAGATTCGTTGATAGCGAAGCTGGAAGCCTTCAGCTCTTGCTTGATGGTAGTCGGCATCGTTTTTGAATGCCTGACGGTCAAATACATAATCGGTTGGTGCCTTGTTTGTTATAAGTTCCCTGATAGTTGCCAACTCCGCAGGGTGTGTGTATACCGTTGTGTTGTGCTTACCGCCTTTGCCAACCGTGGACATAGTGATACTGGAACCAGCATCGGAGAAGTTAGAAACACGGAGATTTTTGAGTTCGTTGCGACGGAGTGTTAGGGTGCGGTTCGCTTCTAACACATCCCCAACCGAACGATTATTGAGTTCATCGTGGGCACGGATGCCCCTGCTCCGTGTGATATCGCACAAATTTCTCTGGGGGATAGTATAGCTCCGCATATCGGTTTGAAAGGTTTTGGACAGGGCAGCAGCGGAGGTATGGACAGACCAAGCCGACAAACCACGGCCTGCCTGATAGTCCAAATACTCCTGAATATGGCTGGATGCTTCTGCCATGGTGCATTTGTGCATTCCACGGCTTTCCAGCCAGTCGCCATATCGCTTAACTTCGTTTTGGTAGGTCTGCATCGTGCCTAACCATAGGAAAAAATCTTATCCTTTGTCAGGTCTACACCCTCAGCCTTAGATAATTGTCGTTGCTCATGCTTGCTAACTCCATAGCTTGCCATTTTGCCCAAAGCCTCTTTCATTTGATAGCGGATTGATTTTTGCCTTGCCATTGTGTTTCCCCCTTTCTTTGGCTTTTTAGAAGTTCCACTTCCCATTGTTCAGATCGGCGGTAGCTTTGTTACACAGCACAAAGCCTAAGGCTTACGGAAAACACCTTTGCCACGATGATTTCCTGGGTTGGTGACGGCGGTTGTCGAGCGATAGGTGGTTATACCTGCGGTATAACACACATATCGCCACTCAACGAAGACAAAAGCCTCACCATCACAATTTTCCTACATTCGTACATTTGACTGTTAGTGGCAGGGGATGCCATCCCCCTGTCACTAACTTGCCGCCTATCGTACCGATATGCGGCAACGGCTGTTTCTACTCCGCAGAAACACAAATTCCCTCCTTCGCAAAATTCTGCCTGTTCGGTCATTGCCTTCACATTGACCGTCTTTTCAAGATGCCTCCTTCGTGACGAATATCGCTGCCGCAATATGCCATATTTTTGAATATGCTACATTATAGATTTTTTTGTTTTCAATATTCCAATGCTTAAAGCATCACGGATCTATTCCGTTGCGGCTTTTGAAGCATTGGAATATAGAAAAAGGGAGCAGACCACAGATTGGTCTGCCCCCTCTTTCGGGATAAAACTATGTTGCTTCACTTGCTCCCAGCATAGTATCACTTTGCGGTGATTTTTGGACTTTGGCACGGTCCGTTGAACAAGCTACTTACATTAACCTTTTAATAATTCCACCTAAAAACAATAACACCTTTTAATCTTTCTTCCTTTGTAACTGCAAAGAATGCTCCTTGGTTGAATGACAGGAAAGGTTTTGCCCCTTTATCATTCGGTGAGTAATTAGTAAAGAAGAATAGCGATGGTATTTAACTACTGTTATTCATTCTATATAAAAGCCCTAAAAATATTCCATTCAGAAATGAAACGAAGGGAAAATGCAACGATGAATAAGATATATTGATTTAATTCGGCTGTCGGAGTATAATTTGAGTAGCATAACAAAACTGTAAAGGCAAAATTCTTAGATTGCAGGTAAGAATATGGGAAGTTTTACTGATTTAACAGGAAATCGATCAGGTGTGTTGATTGCTAAGAAGTATTTGGGCGATAGTCTTTGGGACTGTGAGTGTGTAATATGCGGAAACCATATTACAATCTCCTCATACTGGTTTAATAAAAACATTAAACTCAACAGGGACGGATGTAAGCATGTAAAACCTGTTCGAGTCGGCGATAGCTACGGACTATTAACTGTTATTGAGCAGGATAGTGAAGATTACATCAAACCCAAAAGTGGGAAACACGAAAGACAATGGATTTGCAGATGTACCTGCGGACGGACAAAGAGCATTTTAGAAGCTAATTTGAAGTCGTTAAAAAGTCTTAGTTGCGGTTTATGTAGTAACCGCATCTCTGTGCCTGAAAAAGCAATTCTATATTATCTTTCTATGTGGTTTGCAAACATTCAAGAAAACTATCGCCCTGACTTCTTAGGCGGGAAAGAAATAGACATATTTATCCCAGAATTGAAGCTTGGAATTGAATACGATGGTGAGCATTGGCATAGGGAGATAGAGAAAGATATTTGGAAAAACACAGTTTGTAATAATAACGGAATTACATTATTGCGGATTCGAGAACCGAAATGCATCACGACAGAGGATCTGATCCCCTATATCATCACACCAAAGCCATTAACAAACGGCACACATATGACGGAGCCGATAAAGCAAATTATTACATTTATCAATACAAAGTATCATAAACAGATTGATATTGATGTGGATTGTTTGCGAGACAATGCAGAGATTTGTAAAACAATTCTTAGTAGCACTCAAGCAAAGTCCTTGGCGGATTTATTTCCCCTAATTGCGAAAGAATGGGACTACGAAAAAAATGCACCGCTTACCCCTGAGTTAGTTGCAGCACATTCAGGAAAGAAGGCATACTGGATATGTGAAAATGGTCACAGATATTCCTCTGTAATTGCATCAAGAACAGGTCCTGATGCTTGTGGGTGTCCTGTGTGCAGCAATCACGGAATGGCATTGTATCAAGATGGTATATACATCGGCGAACACTCATTGGCAGCGGATGCTCCGCAAATCGCACAGGAATTTGATGCAGAAAAAAACGGAATATCTGCGGATAACATTGCTGTGGCTAGCAACAAGAAAATGTGGTGGAAATGTTCCGTTTGTGGTTTCGAGTGGCAATCGAAAGTAAACAATCGCACAAGCTCCTTAAAAACAGGATGCCCACAATGTGCAAGGGTGCAGAACAAACAAGGAAAAAGAAAAATTGAAAACCTTGTAGCAAAAAACGGTAGCTTGTTTGACCACGATCCAGAACTATGCCAAGAATGGGATTATGGTAAAAACGAAATCAAGCCAACAGAAGTATCTTTTGGAAGTGGGAAAAAAGTTTGGTGGGTGTGTAATCTCGGGCACCACTATCAGGCTTGTATTAACCATCGAACATCAACAAAAAAGACAGGTTGTCCCTATTGCTCTAACAAAAAAGTTCTTGCAGGTTATAATGATTTAGCTATGACACATTCTCATTTACTAAAAGAATGGAATTATGAACGGAACAACATAATGCCGACAGAGATCTTGGCTGGCTCGCATCAACGAGTATGGTGGAAGTGTTGTTACTGTGGTGAAGAATACGAAGCATCCCCACAGAAACGAGCCAACAGGCCATTGGGATGTGTACGGTGTAGGCGATCTGTAACGACTACCAATATCAAGTTATAAATTTACATGTACAGCAAACAGCCGCCTCCGTGATGGGGGCGGCTGCTTCCTATCGGTTATCGACGACTGTGCCATATGATGTATAGCATATGTTTGACTCAAGGCGAATATCCCGCCCCAGCCGCTGTAGATCCAGATACGTTTTGATATTATCGGGAACATCGCAAAAAATATACCCGTTGTCGATGTAATAAGCTGCGAGAGCTTCATCATCGGCAACATCTTCCAACAGGTCGAAGTTATCCAACTCGTCGATAATATCCAACACCCCCGCTATACTCATACTGCTTTCACATTCCAAGACTGCTGCCAGTTTTTCATAATCAGGGTCTGCCAACCCCTCTAATCGTTCTGCCAGCTCGTTTAGTTCTTGGATGCTGGAATACTCAGAAATATGTAGGTTTCCGAGCAAGGCTTCATAATCGCTAATAAAATACTCCTCATACTGCTGCCCGTCGATACCGATACGGTCCAATACATCTTGCAGCTTGTCCTTATCGACAGGTAGCTTTACCCACTCGCCCATAAGACAGCCTTCCACATATTTTCCCAGGTTCGTTAAATATATGCTGATTCTTCTTTCCATTACAGAAAACCTCCTGTTTATATAATGATGTTGCATTATATAAATTTGGAGCGAACTTTATAACATGTTGTCGAAAGGCAAAAAAAGGGTACCACCTTGCGGTGATACCCTTTTTTGTTATATTTGGTTATCCAATGTCTATCATCACTCTTGCGGTGATGTCTTTCCATCGGCTTTTCCTGAGTACATGACCGTGTTCCTTTTGGAACTGGTATGCTTGGTCAAAACCTATCTTGGTTTCGAAGCTCAGGAAACTCCCATCAACCTTTAATAGCAGCCTGAGCGGCAGCCAGTCTTGCGATGGGCACGCGGAAGGGGCTGCAGGACACGTAGTCCAGGCCGATCTTGTGGCAGAACTCGACAGACATGGGGTCGCCGCCGTGCTCGCCGCAGATGCCGTAGTGCAGCTCGCGGCCGGTAGCCTTGGCCTTGGAAACGGCCAGCTCCATCAGCATGCCGACACCGTTCTGGTCCAGCTTGGCGAAGGGATCGTTCTCGAAGATCTTGGCATCGTAGTAAGCGTTCAGGAACTTGCCTGCGTCGTCACGGGAGAAGCCGAAGGTCATCTGAGTCAGGTCGTTGGTGCCGAAGCAGAAGAACTCAGCTTCCTGAGCGATGGCATCAGCGGTCAGACA